>DXGW01000001.1 GCA_019113665.1 Candidatus Alistipes excrementipullorum | reverse complement strand
CATAGCTCCAGGGCGGTAATTTCTGGTTCGCACACGTTTGTTTCGCGTGTCGAGCGCGACGGTGTCGGATTGCGTGACGCGCTCTCTTCGGGAGACGGAGACTGCGATGCCGTCGATGTGGAGCTGACACTGCGCATGGTCTATGATTTCGCGATGACCGTACCTGTCGAGAAGATCGAATTCATTTCCGAGGCGGCTCGGTTGAACATGGCGGCCGCAGAGACCTCCTTCAATGGTGACTACGGGCATGGCCTCGGCCGCATATTGCGGCATGACAATGAATTGCGCATAATGGGCGATACGCTCTTCTCGCGCATACTCGCATATACGTCCGGAGCCTGTGACGCCCGTATGAGCGGCGCCATGGTTCCCGTGATGAGCAATTCGGGCAGCGGCAATCAGGGCATAGCAGCCACGGTCCCCGTGGTCGTCTACGGCCGCGAGTGCGGAGCGTCGCACGAGCAGATGCTGCGGGCGCTGATATTGAGCCATCTGACCGTAATATATATCAAGCACAGTCTTGGCCGTCTGTCGGCACTGTGCGGTTGTGTCGTTGCGGCAACCGGTTCGAGTTGCGGCATCACTTATCTGATGGGAGGCGGGTATGACGAAGTGTCGTACGCCGTCAAGAACATGGTTGCAAACCTTACGGGCATGATATGCGACGGGGCGAAGCCGAGCTGTTCACTCAAGCTCACGAGCGGAGTGTCGACGGCAATATTGTCGGCGATGCTGGCCATGGAACACAGGTGTACGACGTCGGTCGAAGGTATCGTCGACGATGATGTAGACCATACGATCCGCAACCTTACGGACATAGGCCGCGACGGAATGTGCGAAACCGACCGCATGATACTCGACATCATGACACACAAGAAAGCCGATGCTTAACCGATTTTACAAATAGAAAATGAGAATCAGATTTTTATTATTGCTCTCCCTGTTGGCCGGGATTTTTTCGCTCGATGCACAGGGTATCCGCGATGCCATCAAGGCAGATCCCAACATGTCGGGAACGATCTATACGTCGTACAAGCCCGACCTTACGCCGCAGGCCGAGCCTCCCAAAGGCTACAAACCGTTTTATATAAGCCATTACGGCCGTCATGGAAGCCGCTGGCACTCGCACGACAAGCTTTACAATACCACTCTCGGATATTTCACCGCTGCCGACAGCCTGAATGCCTTGACTGACCTGGGCCGTGACGTATATGAGCGCATGAAAAAGGTTCATGCCGACGCCATAGGCCGCAGCGGCCACCTTTCGCCCAAAGGTACGGCCGAACACCGTGGAATTGCCGAGCGCATGTATGCCAACTATCCGGAGGTCTTCTCGACGCGCAAGGGGCGGGACTGTTTTGTCGAGTGCCGTTCGACAACGGTGCCGCGCTGCATAATGAGCATGGCGGCGTTCAATGAACGGCTCAAGGAACTTAATCCAGATATCAGGATACATCGCGAATGTGCCGAGCGTTATCTCACGTACATGAAGAACCTGAAGAACATGAACGCCATGTACAAGTATACCAAGGAGATATCCGAGAACTTCATGGACGCGCATGTGGAACCGGACCGTTTCGTTGCGGCCCTGTTCAAACCGCAGTATGCCGATACTCTCGACCGCAAGATGGTCATGCGCAACATGTTCCGTATGGCAAGCATCATGCAGGACGTCGATTATCTGGGCATATCGTTCTATGATCTGTTTACCGAAGACGAGCTCTTCAATCTGTGGCAGTGTTACAACGTGCAGTCGTATGTGACTTTCGGCCCGTCGGCAGGGTATGGGGATTCGATCATACGCGATGCCAAACCTTTGCTGCGGCAGATTATCAGCGATGCCGATGATGCGATAGCCAACGGCGGCCGCTCGGCATTCCTGCGTTTCGGCCACGATATCAATGTGGTGCCTCTGTTGGGTCTAATGAAGATCGATGGCAAGTGCGAACGCATTCCCGTAGAGAAATTCGAGGAGCTGTACAAGTATTGGGCTGATGCGCTAATTACACCCATGGCTACCAACGTGCAGTTCATTTTCTATCGCAAGCCCAAGAGCGATGATGTCATTGTGAAGGTACTCCACAACGAGGGCGTTTGCCGACTGCCTGTCGAGACGGATATTTTCCCGTATTATCACTGGAAAGATTTCCGTGAATATTATCTGCCCATTGCTACAGAATAAATAGATTGTGGGCCGTTAAAAAAAGGAGGTTTGTACATGTAGTGCAAACCTCCTTTTTGTTGACGGTCTTACCGGGAGCGTCTATTCGTTGAATACCGTATTGAGGAATCTGTTTGTCGTTCCCTGGTTTTTCACCGTGTAGTCTTTGGCCAGACGGCTGACCTTGCGCAGGTATATTTCATTGTCGCGCAATGGGGCAAACCAGCGCTGCAGCTGTTTGTAGTCGATAATCGATGTTGCTGCGCCGAGAGCCACCAGGTCGCGCGCCTCCTTGAATTTCTGGTAATTGGGACCGAATGCCATCGGCAGTCCGAATGTCGCGGCTTCGAGGGTATTGTGTATGCCGACGCCGAATCCTCCGCCGATATATGCCCATGAGGCGTATCCGTAGGCCGATGACAGCATGCCCATCGTGTCGAGGATCAGAACCTGCTTCGAACCGAACGATGTGAGCGGTGTGCAGCGCGTATATCTCAACGTACCGCCCTTGACCTGTTCCATGATGTGTGCCATGCGCTCTTCTTCCATCTCGTGCGGGGCGATGATGAACTTGACGCTGGGGTTGTCGTTGATGAGTTTGATAAGTATCTCCTCATCTGGGCCCCATGTCGAACCGGCAATGAAGAGTCTGTTGTTGCCTCGGAAACGGTCGATAAGGTCGATTTTCTTGGTCTGCTTGGCTATCTGGGCAACGCGGTCGAAACGGCTGTCGCCGGCTACAACCACATTGGTGAATCCGATTTCGGCAAGCAGTTTCTTCGATTCGTCGTTCTGTACGAAGATCGTGTCGAAGCTCTTGAGGGCCTTGCGCCATATCGATCCGTATATGCGGAAGAATACCGAATTGCGTCGGAATATTGCCGATACGATGTATGTTTTGATCGAACGGCGGCGCAGCTCGGTAAGCAGGTTTATCCAGAATTCGTATTTTACGAATATGGCAATCTCGGGGTGTATTATGTCGAGAAACTTGCGAGCATTTGCAGGGGTGTCTGCCGGAAGATAGAATATGTAGTCGGCACCTGCATAGTTCTTGC
>DXGW01000093.1 GCA_019113665.1 Candidatus Alistipes excrementipullorum | reverse complement strand
ATATACGAGTATGAATATTCCGCCATAAACGGGTGCGGCCATGAATATGAACGAACATATGAGGCTCAATATGTTGCATGCCAGAAGCCAGCCCCAACCGCTGATCGACAGCTCGGCCAGGGCGCATGACTCGCATATGCCCGTAATGGAGTTGAACAGCATAAGGAACCCGATAAGGTAGATGAGCGAAGTGGTGACGGCAGGCAGCGGCAGCATCAGCAGCCACAGTCCCAACAGCAGTTCCATGATGCCGCGGGCGAGTCCCCAGCCCCATGTTTCGTTCCATTTGCGGTTCCTTGCGGCCCAGACGATGTTGAAGATGCCTCCTGCGATGAGTATGACTATGAAGAACCATGTCAGTATTGCGAGCGAATCTGCCGGTACGGCGAAACAGCATACGCCTGCGGCGATGCTCAAAATTCCGGTAATGAGCGATATCCACCAATGTTTGAATACCCGTCTCGTATTAGAAAATCTGTTGGTCATATATATATGTTTTGATGGTTGCGGCAAATATAATCGGTTGCGTTTTCATAGTTGTTGCCATATCATGCTGAAAAATATGCATTATTTCGTATATTTCGGATAAACAATTGTCGTGCCTTTTTATGGATATACGTAGAATACGTGCTGAAGACCTGAAGGTCAGAAATTTTGTCTTTATGGAGATGTCGGAAGCCTCGGAACGCGAGTGGCGCGGACAGCCGCTGACGTTTGACGGGGTGGTTTTCGGGTTCTGTACATGCGGCCATTCGGATTTCCGTCTGGACTACAAGGTTTCGCGCATATCCGCAGGCGAGTTGTTCGTCCTGCTGCCCGGCCACATATTCACTACGCTGGAATCTACCGCCGATTTCGAGATGAGGCTGTTGCTCGTCTCGCGGGACTTCCTCTACTCGCTGCCCGTATCTTTCGACTTCGACTGGCTTAAGGTTGTCGAAACCAGCCCGTGCTTCCGCCTTGACGACAGAACTATGGACGATCTTACCGGCGTATATTCGATACAGGAGAGATATGCCTCCGATGAAAAATATTCGGCGCAGATACGTAATTCGCTGATCATGTCGCTGATCATCATTATCATCTCCGCCATCGACAGCCGGCGTTCCGAAAAACAGACCCTTGTCGTGTCGTGCAGCGAGAGGTTGACCCATGATTTTTCGACCTGATGCTGCAGAATTACGAATCGCAGCGTCGTGTCTCTTTTTACGCCGACAAACTGTGCGTGACTCCGAAGAACCTGGCCAAGGTCGTAAAGGGAGTGACCGGACATTCCGTGCAGGAGTGGATCAACGAGGTGGTCGTAATCGAGGCGAAACGCTGCCTCAAAACCTCGGATATGTCTGTCTTCCAAATCTCCGAAAGGCTGCATTTTACAACTCCGTCATCGTTCGTGCGCTTTTTCAGGCAGCATACCGGATTTACGCCTCTGGAATACCGCAAAAAGTGAGGACGGGCTGTGCCTTCGGCCCGAACCCGTCCCCTGCCGTGCGGGATCGGCATTACATTTTGTCGCCCGAGTGCCGCCGGACGATCTCCATGAATTCTTCGCCGGTGATGGTCTCTCTTGTAACCAGAAAGTCCGATGCTTCGTCCATTATGTCCCTGTTGTCCGAGATTATCTCACGGGCTTTCTCGTGGGCATTCCTTATTATGCCGAGAACCTCACGGTCAATGTCGGCCGCGGTCTCGGTCGAGCATACGAGCGACGTGTCGGCTCCGAGATATGCATTGTTGACGCTCTCCAGCCCCATCATGTCGTATTTCTCGCTCATGCCGAAACGCGATACCATGGCACGTGCGAGTTTGGTGGCCTGTTCGATGTCGTTCGAGGCGCCCGTGGTGACGGTGTTGAACACGACCTCTTCGGCGGCGCGGCCTCCGGTCAATGTCACAATGCGGTTGAACAGCGTTTCGCGGTCCTGCAGCACCTGCTCCGAAGCCTCCACCTGCATGGTGTAACCCAGCGCACCCGAAGTGCGCGGTATGATAGTGATTTTATGGACCGGTGCCGAATGGGTCTGCTTTGCGGCCTTCGAGATCGGGCAGCTCCATCTGTATGCGGCGGTCGAAACGTCCGGGTCGCAGAAGCGCCTTGTCAAGGCTTTCGGGACGGTTCGTGGCTGCCAGTATGACTACGCCCTTGCGGCCGTCGAATCCGTCCATTTCGGTCAACAGCTGGTTGAGGGTCTGCTCGCGTTCGTCATTGCCGCCGAACCCGGTGTCACGGCGCTTGCCGATGGCGTCGATTTCGTCGATGAATATGATGCACGGGGCCTTCTCGTTGGCCTGCTTGAAGAGGTCGCGTACCTTGGCGGCGCCCATTCCTACGAACATCTGCACGAATTCCGATCCCGATATGGCAAAGAACGGTACCTTTGCCTCGCCGGCCACGGCACGGGCGATCAGCGTCTTTCCGGTTCCCGGAGGACCTACGAGCAGCGCTCCTTTTGGCAGCGAGGCGCCTATGTCGGTGTACTTTTTCGGTGAATGCAGGAAGTCGACTATCTCTTTGAGGGTCTCCTTGGCTTCGTCCTGTCCGGCCACGTCGGCGAATGTGGTCTTGACGTCGGATTCGGCGTATATCTTGGCCCCGCTGCTTCCGAACGACATGAAATTGCCGTCGGTACCCATACGGGCCCTGATGCTCTTGCCTGCCTGACGCCATATCATGTAGAAGATGAGACCGGGCAGTACCCACATCAGCATGAAATTGAGTATCGGTGAGTTTTCCTGAGGCACGATCCTGCTGAACGATATCCTGCCGCTCTTGTTCGGACTCTCCGCGTTGAGCAGCCGGTCGACGAGTTCGGGGTCGTATATCTTTCCGGTACGGTAGGCCGTTGCCTTGCCGCCGCTTTCGGCCGTGAAGTAGATCTCGCCGTTCTTGATCATGATCTGTTTCACCGAGCCGCTGTCCACTTTGCCGATGAACGTCCCGTAATCGGTCTCGACGATACGCCGCCCGTTGAATGACGGGAAAACCAGTCCGTTCAACAGCAGTACGATCAGTATGCCCCACAGGAAACCCATATAGGGATTGCCCCTCCGGGTGTTCTGGTTCTGTCTCTCTTTATGTTCCATACCATAATGTTTTTTCAGCTGCGCAAGATCGTCATTTGCGTGCATTCCTGACTTAACATAACAGGATAAAAAATGTGCATGATTTCCCCAAAGTTGATTTTGCCTGCAGTCGTACGTGTCGCGCGCTTGGGTTGCGGTGCATTCTGCGTCAGCGAGATAATGCGTACGTGTGCAATATTGTCATGTCGTGTCGTGACGGATTGTCTTCGCAAAATGGACAATATGTCCGCAAAATGCCATAATGTCCCGGTTTCGTTCATGCCGGAGCATTGGCACGTACTTT
>DXGW01000092.1 GCA_019113665.1 Candidatus Alistipes excrementipullorum | reverse complement strand
CATCGGCCGCGAGGGCCGCAACATACGCGCGCTTGAGGCCGCAACCGGCATAGAGATCATCGTGGACGATACTCCCGAAGCCATCATCTTGAGCGGATTCGACCCCGTACGCCGCGAAATAGCCCGTCTGGCCCTGCACCAGCTGGTTACCGACGGCCGTATCCACCCCGCACGTATCGAGGAGGTCGTTGCCAAAGTCAAGAAACAGATCGAGGAGGAGATCGTCGAGGTCGGCAAGCGTACGACCATTGACCTCGGAATACACGGTCTGCACCCTGAGCTCATACGTCTCATCGGCAAGATGAAATACCGTTCGTCATACGGACAGAACCTGTTGCAGCATGCACGTGAAACCGCCAACCTGGCCGGTATCATGGCCGCGGAACTTGGTCTCAACCCCAAGACGGCCCGCCGTGCAGGCCTGCTGCACGACATCGGCAAGGTGCCCGACGACGAACCGGAACTGCCGCACGCAATCATCGGCATGAAACTGGCCGAGAAGTACAAGGAGAAACCCGACGTATGCAATGCCATCGGCGCCCACCACGACGAGACGGAGATGACCTCGCTCATCGCCCCGATCATACAGGTATGCGATGCCATATCCGGTGCACGCCCGGGAGCACGCCGCGAGGTAGTGGAGTCGTACATCAAGCGTCTGAAGGAGATGGAGGACATAGCCCTGTCATACCCCGGCGTAGCGAAGACCTATGCAATCCAGGCCGGCCGCGAACTGCGCGTCATCGTCGGTGCGGACAAACTCTCCGATGCCGAGTCGGAAAGCCTGTCGCACGACATAGCCAAGAAGATCCAGGACGAGATGACATATCCCGGACAGGTGAAAATCACGGTCATACGCGAAACGAGAGCCGTTTCCTACGCGAAATAAAATCCGCGGGACAAACACAGCCGGCCGGTCCGAACGTTCGGACCGGCCGTTTTCATCATAACCGCCGGCAAAAAATATTCATATGAGGCATATTACGAGCCAATATATTGCGTATTAAGGATTAAATGCTTATATTCGCCATGATTATACGGATCGCGTAAATCCGCGAAATCCGACAAGGGCCCGCCGCAAACCAGGGTGCACATGACATTTGCCATTCCCCGGGACAGAAGCGTGCCGCACGACACGACATCATGCCGGGCATAGTCGGATAGAGTGAATTTCTGCACCACGCTGTCCGGAATCGTAAACTTCAGTCCATCGGGGTGCGGGTGGCGTAAAAACTAAACAAACTGTTATGAAAAAACTTTTCGTAATGGCGCTCGCCCTTCTTGTAGGAGCCACAACCGTATCCGCACAGAGTGCAAAGGATATCAACAAGGAGCGCAAGGAGATCCTGAAGATGTCGAAGAGCGAGCTCAATGCCAAGGCAAGCAAGGCTGCGCGCAAGGAGGCAAAGGCTCTTGCAAAACAGGGGTGGGTGGTATCGCCCGGAGCACTTCCGCTCGAGAAGCAGCTCGACCGTGCCTACAACATGCAGTATGAACTCGACGAGAACCTTCTGCCCAAGTATCTGATGTCGGAAGGACAGTCGGTAGGTGAAGTTTACGATGCAGGCAAGATGCAGGCTCTCGAACTTGCAAAGCAGAACCTTGCAGGCCAGATCGAGACCGAAATCACCCGTATTGTCGAGAACCAGGTTTCGAACAACCAGATAGCCGCCGAGCAGGCTGCATCGGTCGTAGAGTCGGTATCGGCAAGCAAGAACTTCATCACCACCAAGATCGGCCGTGTGGTACCCATCGTAGAGTGCTACCGCAAACTCAAGAACAAGCAGGTAGAGGTACTGGTTCGCGTAGCCTACAGCACGACCGTTGCCTTGAACGACGCCAAGGAGCCTATCCGCGAAGAGTTGCGCAAGAAGGGCGACAAACTCGCCGAGCAGCTCGACAAGGCTCTGGGATTCTAATCGTCGACAGACATATTCTCTGCGGCGGACATGCAGTGTCCGCCGCTTGACAATGCCACACCATACCCACTCCGCTGGGTATGGTGTCGGCGGTTAAAATGCAAAGCAGGAGCAGACGCATCAAAACATGAAAAGAGCGATATATACTTTCATAGCCGCAGCGGCCATGACGATGGTTTTTCAGGCGGCACCGGCACAGAAAATACAGAACGTATACGGTGAATACCGATACGTCGTCCCCGACAACGTAACCATGGCGGAAGCACGCCGCACGGCCGAGAAACGTGCCCGCACGGAGGCCATAGCCGAGGCTTTCGGCACGGTCATCACACAGTCGAACTCCACGGTTATCAAGAACGACACCGGCAAGTCGACGGTCGATTTCCTGTCGCTCAACGAGAGCGACGTCAAGGGAGAATGGCTCTCCAATACGCGCGACACGGAGTTCCAGTTTCTTGTTGACGAGTACACGGGACAGCAGGTAGTAATATGCCGGGTATGGGGCAAGGCGCGCGAGATCGTGGCGGCGAAAGTCGATTTCACGGCCAAGATCCTGCGCAAGGAGGCCGATCCCGCATTCGAAAGCGAAACCTTCAAGAACGGCGACCAGTTCTATCTCTATTTCAGTTCGCCGACTGACGGCTACCTTGCCGTCTACATGGTCGATGCCGAACAGACGGCATACTGTCTGCTCCCATACATGAACGACACAGACGGCCAGGCACGGATTGTCGGAGGCCGCGAATACATATTTTTCTCGATAGACAAGGCCGAACGCGACGAACGCCCTGTCGTCGACGAATACGTAATGACCACTCCGCGGAGTGTCGAACATGACAACATATACATCATCTTCTCGCCGAACGAGTTCACCAAGGCCAATGACCTCTACGCCACCGACGGGCTGCCGCGCCAGCTGAACTTCGCCGACTTCCACAAGTGGCTTACCAGATGCCGTACGCGCGATGCACAGATGACCATGGTGCAGAAGGTTGTAACCATCAAACAATAACCCGAAAACAGCAACACACAGCGATACCGACAAAGATATGAAACGCCTTATTACGCTCCTCGCAGCGGCAGTCATAACAACATCAATCGCCTTCGGGCAGGAGTTCGCTTACCAGCAGCTCACCCCCAGCCGTTATGGCGGCAAATACGGTTATGTCGACCATAACGGCAAGACCGTAATCAAACATCAGTACGATTACGCCGAGAATTTCCAGTCCGACGGTGTGGCATGCGTAACGGTCAACGGCAAACAGGGCATTATCGACATGAACGGCAATATGTTGGCAGCTCCGCAGTACAGCAAGATATACACGTTCAACGAGGGGTTGGCATTGGCATACCGGGACGGCAAGTGCGGTTATCTCAATCTCAAGGGAGAGGAGGCGATCGAATTCAAGTACAAGCAGGGCTCCAACTTCAGCAACGGCACCGCCACGGTTCGCATAGGAGACAAATACGGTGTGATAACCGCATCGGGACGCACGGTAGTCCCTTGCGAGTATGACACCGTAAACGAAGCCCATGAGCGTTACGGCAAATGCTTTTCGAGTTTCGCCCGCCTCTATGTCGAATCGCGCATCAAGACGTGGCAGCAGAAGGGAATGTACGAAAAGACCGCCGACTGGCAGGCACGCGTCAACCAGCAGACCCGCAACCGCAAGATCGAGGAGTTGACAAAGGAGGCCGAAAAGGAGTACATAGCCCGCAACTCGACGCCACTTCAGGTCACCATCGAGGGATACGATGCCGACAACGAGGTATTCATGCTCAATGCCAAAGAGTACGGTCGTCTGCTCGTACCGGTGCCGCTGTCCGAGGCCCCCACATTCGAGAAGAAGTGGAGCAAGGTGAGGTTCTACCCGCGTTATTTCATCGAGAACGACTTCATTGCACTGGCCGAGCTGATGCTCGCCTTCCCGTCGGACAAGATATACAAATACAGCAACACGGCATCGCTGAACTACACCGTTGCGCAGGTCGATTACAACTTCGACCC
The DNA here is from genome assembly GCA_019113665.1 of Candidatus Alistipes excrementipullorum. GTDB lineage: Bacteria > Bacteroidota > Bacteroidia > Bacteroidales > Rikenellaceae > Alistipes > Alistipes excrementipullorum. Next base: position 145 of record DXGW01000092.1, on the reverse strand, counting down.
GATAGAGATCGTTGTGGCCGACGGTGACGGCGGCAAGGGCGGCAGCCAAAACATCTCGACGGTCAACATCTCGGTTGGCAAGGCCGATGTCGACGTCGACATACCGTCGGGCCGCATCAGCAATGCCGCATCGACCTTCGCCGTG
>DXGW01000091.1 GCA_019113665.1 Candidatus Alistipes excrementipullorum | reverse complement strand
CGCCGACAGCGAACGTGCCGTAGCCAAGGAACGTGGGCACTCGACGGCGGCTCAGGCCGCACGTACGGCCCGCGACGCCGAAGCCGGAGAGCTGCTCATAGGACACTTCTCGTCCCGCTACAAGGATACGTCCATACTGCTGGAAGAGGCGCGTGCCATATTTCCCTCCACGCAGATAGCCGAAGAGGGCCGCACGTTCGAGGCGGTCGGACGCGGATTGTCTACGGGAGATGCGGACAGGTGTGCGGAATAAGATATCCCGCCGGTACGGTCCTCTATTTCGAATATATCGAACGTATGAACTTTGCAGGCACGCCGCCGACAACCGAATCGGCAGGCACGTCCCTGGTTACGACGGCTCCGGCCGCCACAACGGCATTGTCACCGATGGTTACGCCGGCAAGCACGGTCGCATGTGCGCCTATCCATACGCCCCGCCCGATACGTATCGGCGCGTGGTAGAGGTTCTGCCGGTCCCCGGGATCGAGGCCGTGGTTCAAAGTAGCAAGTACGACACTGTGGCCGATAAGGCTGCCGTCGCCTATATAGATGCCGCCCTGGTCCTGGAACTGGCAGCAGGCATTGATGAAGACATTGCGGCCGACGTGTATGTTCTTTCCGAAATCGGTATAGAATGGAGGGAACATGCGGAACGAAGAATCGACCTCGCGGCCGGTAATGCGCGAAAAAAGGTCGCGTATCTCGTCCGGCGTATGGTAACTGCCGTTGAGTTCGAAAAGCAGTCGCCGCGACAGGTCGCTCTGCTCACGCATGAACTCTATCATCTCGTCACCGGCCAACGGCTCGCCGGCGGCCACCTTCTCCTGAAAAAGATCTATGGTCATAATGCAAATCGTTCTATCCGCAGACAAAATTAAATAAAAAGAGGCAGAACGGGGCGAGTGAAAACGGAAATTCTTATCTTTGTCTTCATATATGACCAAAGCCGAGATACAATTCGTCCGCTCGCTTGCGGACAAGCGTTTCCGCGATGAAAGCGGGTGCTTTATCGCCGAGGGTGAGAAACTCATCGGCGAGATTATGGCATCGCCACTGCGCATACGCAGGACTTATGCCCTCGAAGGGGTATTCGACGGGGTTGCCGAGACGGTGACGGCCAAGGAGATGGAGCGCATATCCATGCTCAAGACCCCGAACAACTCGCTTGCCGTGGTCGAGATCCCGCATCACAGGTTCGACGCCGGCGTTCTACGGAACAAACTCGTACTGGCTCTCGACGACGTGCAGAACCCCGGCAACCTCGGCACGATCATACGACTGGCCGACTGGTTCGGCATCGACGAGGTCATCTGCTCGCCGGCAACGGCCGACTGCTTCAACCCCAAGGTCGTGCAGGCAACGATGGGGGCCATTCTGCGTGTCAGGGTACACTACCTCGACCTCGCGGCGACGCTGTCGGAGGCCTCCAGGGCCGGCATTCCGGTCTACGGCACATTCCTCGAAGGCGACGACCTCTACCAGGCGCCGCTGTCGGCCGCAGGCATCATCGTCATGGGCAACGAGGGGCGCGGCATCTCCGGAGCCTGCGCTGCATCGGTCACCCGCAAGCTCTTCATACCTCCCTACCCGACCGACAGGCACGGGAGCGAATCGCTCAACGTGGCGGTGGCCACGGCCGTAATATGCGCCGAATTCCGCCGCCGGCAGATGTAAATCTACACATAAAAGGCCGCATTCATCTCCAAAAGCCGCCGCAAACGGTTAAAAAGAGCCGCGACACCGCGAAGAATCAAAAATTATTAGTAGATTTGCAGGTTGAAGAATAAGCATTTATGTCCGAAACAAGACTCAAGATAGGCATTACGCAGGGCGATACCAACGGCATCGGCTGGGAGGTCATTCTCAAGACCTTCGCCGACCAGCGCATGGCCGAACTCTGCACGCCGGTAATATATGGCTCGCCGATTGCCGCCGAATACTATCGCAGCACCATCGAGGAGCTGGAAAACATACAGTTCAACATATGCCAGTCGGCACGCGAAGCCAAACGCGGACGCGTAAACCTGGTAGCCTGCGGCGGCGAGAACCTGAAGGTGGAACCCGGCAAGCTCTCGCAGGAGGCAGGCAAAGCCGCAGTGGAGGCACTCGTAAAGGCGACCGAAGAGCTTAAGGCCGGGGAGATCGACGCTGTGGTCACGGCCCCGATCGACAAGGAGAGCGTACAGAGCGAATCGTTCCGCTATACGGGCCATACCGAATTCTTTGCGGCGGCACTCGGAGGCGAACCCATGATGATCATGTGCAGCGACAGGCTGCGCGTAGGTCTGGTCACGATACACATTCCCGTATCGGAGGTGAGCGCCGCAATTTCCAGGGAGAAGATCGTCGCAAGGCTCAGGCAGCTGCACGAGTCGCTGGTACAGGATTTCGGCATAGTAGCGCCGCGCATAGCCGTACTTGCCCTCAACCCGCATGCCGGTGACGGCGGGCTTCTCGGGGTCGAGGAACAGGAGACGATCAAGCCGGCGATTGTCGAGGCATATGAGAACGGGATACTGGCATTCGGTCCCTTCGCGGCCGACGGTCTCTTTGCAAACGGGGGCTACATGAAATACGACGCCGTGCTGGCCATGTACCATGACCAGGGCCTGACCCCGTTCAAGACGCTTTCGCCCGACGGAGTCAACTTCACGGCCTCGCTGTCGCACGTGCGCACATCGCCCGACCACGGGGTGGCATACGACATCGCCGGACAGGACAAGGCCGACCCTCAATCGATGCGCAATGCCGTATATGCGGCCATCGACATAGTCGGCAGACGCCGTGCATGGCAGGAGTGGACGTCCAACCCGCTGCAACGCTTCGAGCGCGACAAGGGACGCGACGTCAATGTCAAGGACCTGCCGCAAACGGAACCCGAAGAGTAGTAAAAATGGGAACAACGCGCAGCTGAGCAGTAATCCGTCTCGTCATTGTGGAGCTGCGAAGGCGCACAGAACAAATAACTAAACTCAAAATTCAACTATGATCAAAGTAACATTCCCGGACGGTTCGGTACGCGAATACGAAAAGGGAACTACGGCTTACCAGGTTGCGGAGAGTATCAGCCCTCGTTTAGCTGCCGACTCGCTGGCCGCCTCGGTAAACGGCGCAACAGTAGACATGATGCGCCCGATCGAGCAGGACGCCTCGATCAAATTCTACAAATGGGACGATGCAGAAGGCAAGCACGCTTTCTGGCACACGTCGTCGCACCTTCTGGCCGAGGCCCTCGAGGCTCTCTATCCGGGCATCAAGTTCGGTATAGGCCCCGCCATCGAGAACGGTTTCTACTATGATGTGGACTCGCCGGTGCCCATCACCGAGGCCGACCTCCCGGTTATCGAGAACAAGATGGTCGAACTGGCCCGCAACAAGGAGCAGCTCGTCCGCACCGAAGTGTCGAAGGCCGACGCTTTGAAAACATTCACCGAGAAGGGCGACCAGTACAAGGTCGAGCTCATAAGCGACCTCGAAGACGGTACGATTTCATTCTACACCAACGGCGCATTCACCGACCTGTGCCGTGGTCCGCATATCCCCAACACGGGGCTCATCAAGGCTCTCAAGCTGACGTCGGTCGCCGGTGCATACTGGCGCGGCAACGAGAAGAACAAGATGCTGACCCGTATCTACGGTATCTCGTTCCCCAAGAAGTCGATGCTTGACGAATATCTGGCCATGCTCGAAGAGGCCAAGAAGCGCGACCACCGCAAGCTGGGCAAGGAACTCGAACTCTTCACCTTTTCGCAGCGCGTAGGCCAGGGTCTGCCGTTGTGGTTGCCCAAAGGCGCCGAACTGCGTGACCGTCTGGAGCGCTTTCTCCGCCAGATACAGAAGGAATACGGATACCAGCAGGTGATAACACCGCACATCGGCAACATCGAGCTCTACAAGACATCGGGCCACTATGCAAAGTACGGCAAGGATTCGTTCCAGCCGATCAAGACCCCGATCGAGGGCGAAGAGTACCTGCTCAAACCGATGAACTGCCCGCACCACTGCGAGATCTACCGCAGCAAACCTCGTTCGTACAAGGATCTGCCGCTGCGCCTTGCCGAGTTCGGAACGGTCTACCGTTACGAGCAGAGCGGTGAGCTCCACGGACTTACCCGTGTACGCGGATTCACGCAGGACGATGCCCACATGTTCGTACGCCCCGACCAGCTGCTCGAGGAGTTCGAGAAAGTGATCGACATCGTGCTCTACATCTTCAAGACGCTGAAGTTCGACAAATATACGGCACAGATTTCGCTGCGCGACCCCAACAACCGCGAGAAGTACATCGGCTCGGACGAGAACTGGGACAAGGCCGAGAGCGCAATCATCAAGGCCGCCAAGGACAAGGGTCTGAATACCGTCGTGGAGTACGGCGAAGCCGCATTCTACGGTCCGAAGCTCGACTTCATGGTCAAGGACGCCATCGGCCGCAGTTGGCAGCTGGGTACTATCCAGGTGGACTACAACCTGCCGGAGCGTTTCGACCTGACATACAAGGGTGCAGATGACAAACTCCACCGCCCGATCATGATCCACCGTGCACCGTTCGGTTCGATGGAACGTTTCGTGGCCGTGCTGCTGGAGCATACCGCCGGCAAGTTCCCGTTGTGGCTGGCTCCCGACCAGGCAGTGGTACTGCCCATATCGGAGAAGTTCAACGACTATGCCAACAAGGTGGTAGAGTACCTCAACCGCAACGACATACGTACGCAGATCGACGACCGCAACGAGAAAATCGGCCGGAAGATCCGTGACAACGAGCTCAAGCGAATACCCTACCTGCTCATCGTCGGCGAAAAGGAGGAGGCCTCCGGTCTCGTATCCGTACGCGCACAGGGCGAGGGCGACAAGGGCCAGATGACGCTCGAGGAGTTCCGCAACTACATCACGGGACTGGTAAACGAGGAAATCGAAGCCAACAAAATAAAATAACAATCAAAAAACAAGCAAACCAACTTGGCAAATCAAAGACCATTCAAGCCGAGACCGCAGATCTCGGGGAATAATCAGAACCAGGCAAACCGGTCCAACGGCCCGCGCCGACCGGAAAAAGAGAACCCCCACCGTATCAACAACGAGATTACGGCTCCCACGGTACGTGTCGTGGGCGACAATGTCGAGCCCAATCTGGTACTCCCGATACGCGATGCCATCAAGCTTGCCGACGAGATGGAACTCGATCTTATCGAGATCTCGCCCAAGGCCGAGCCTCCCGTATGCCGCATAGCGGACTATCAGAAGTTCCTCTATCAGCAGAAGCGCAAGGCCAAGGAGATCAAGGCAAAGCAGGCCAAGGTAGTGATCAAGGAGATCCGCTTCGGCCCGCAGACCGACGAGCACGACTACAACTTCAAGCTCAAGCACGCCACCAACTTCCTCAAGGAGGGAGCCAAGGTCAAGGCCTACGTCTTCTTCCGCGGACGAAGCATCGTCTTCAAGGAGCAGGGCGAGATTCTGCTGCTGCGTTTCGCCACCGATCTCGAGGAGGTTGCCAAGGTCGAGGTGATGCCCACGCTCGAAGGCAAGAAGATGAACATGATCCTTGCGCCCAAGGGCAAAAAGTAGGGATTGCAATATTTGACGACGACTGTCGGGACAATGCAGGCCATTGTTCCGGCAATCGTTGTTTTTGATGCTTATGACCGATATTGAAGAGATACTGCATATAAGCTCCGACGCCGAATTCGAAAGAGCAGCCGTCTGCCTGTTCCGCTTCCAGGCGGAGAGATGCGCCCCATACCGCGAGTACGTAAGGCTCGTGGGTATCGACCCTGCCGGGGTCGACTGCGTGGCACGCATTCCGTTCCTGCCGATAGAGCTGTTCAAGACGCACGACATATATTGCGGCGATGCTGCCCCCGAGGCGGTCTTCACATCGAGCAGCACGACAGGACAGACGCCCTCGCGCCACCCCATGGCGCGGCTCGGCATCTACGAACGCACGTTCGAGGCCGCATTCCGCACCTTCTACGGTGACGAAGCGCAATACGGCATCTACGCCCTGCTGCCGTCATACCTGCAACGCAAGGGATCGTCGCTCGTCTACATGGCCGACCGCCTGATAGCCCACGGCAACTCCGGCGGCTTCTACCTCGACGACTACGACAAACTGCTCAGCGACATGGAGGCCGACCCGAAGCCAAAGATACTGCTGGGTGTGACCTATGCCCTGCTGGACCTGGCCGAGAAGTATGCGCCGAAACTGCGCGACACCATAGTCATGGAGACCGGCGGCATGAAAGGCTACCGCGAGGAGCTGCCCAAGCAGGAGCTGCACCGCATTTTGTGCGAGGCATTCGGAGTAAAGAGCATACACTCGGAATACGGCATGGCCGAACTCACGTCGCAGGGCTACTCCGACGGCGGCGGCGTGTTCCGTTCTCCGCGCTGGCTGAAGATCGTCACGCGCGACATCAACGACCCCTTCAGCCTTCTGCCCGAGGGTTCACGCGGAGGTGTGAACATCATCGACCTTGCCAACATCTACTCCTGCGCCTTCATACAGACGCAGGACGTCGGGCGCACCTTCGCCGACGGCAGTTTCACGGTCGAGGGACGCATAGACCGCAGCGAAATACGAGGCTGCAACCTGTTGGTACAATAGCGGCAGACGCAGTACGAATCAGAGGCAACCGCTCCATGACCGGACGGCTGCCTCTGATTATTTTATTATTATAGTATGCGGTTTCAGGCCCGCTCGTAACTGTCGATAAGCGATGCGGCCGTATGGTTCACTATGCGAACGCCGCAGTCGGCGGCATAACGCGCCAAAACCTCGTGGCCGCGGAACAGTTCGCACTTGTCCTTGAGGTATTCATACATCGTCAGCGGCTTGGGAGGATCAACGGCCGTCAGCACCACCCTTTTCAACTGCGGGCTGCTGTCGTAAAAATATCCCGTACGCAGGCACAGTTCGTTGTCATGCGTGACGGTCAGGCCGTCGAAAAAGGTATGGTCGACGCCATAGAGATGCAGCGTCCTGTAACCCAGGAGCATGGCTATATACTCGCCATTCTGAATGACCGAGCCGAAATTGCCGCTGCCGAGACCGTGGCGCATGCACCAGTGTTCGAGCGACGGGAACCCGCGGTAGACCTGTGAATGGAACGGCACGATGCGTATGTTCGGATTGGGCAGGGCCTTGCGGTAATCGAAACGGTCAGGATTATAATACTGCACATAGAGGTTCATCGGCCACGACACACGCTCGTTCAGCAGGGCGTAGAGCCTCTCGACCCGGTCCCAGTCGCACCGGCGGCGGAAAAATGTCGGGTCCGACAATACATAATACTTCGGACGCACCGTATCGAACCGCTCATCGCAGGCAAAATAGTTGACAGCCAACACGTCGCAGCGCAGATGGTCGCCGTGTTCGATGATGGCCGGCAACTCCGAGGCCAGCGAAGGCCCGTTGGCCAGAAGCAGTATCTCGCCCGAAGGGGCCATGTCGATTGCCCCGGCACGTTTCACGTAGTTGCGGAAGTCCTCCTTCACGGCCATGACCGCAAAGAACAGCGCCGTATCGAAGGCATTGCGCGTGAAATCTATAATCCTCTCCGAAAGTGTCATCGTATTGCAAAGCTAACAAAATATAGCTACATTTGCAATGATATGCCCTGTGACAGCCCCAAAATATCGGTCGTTATACCGCTCTACAACAAGAGTGCGAGCATCGCACGCGCTGTCGGCTCGGTGCTCGGCCAAACCACGCTTCCGCTCGAAGTAATCATCGTCGACGACGGCTCGACCGACGGCAGCGGCGACATTGCCGACCGTCTGGCTGCCGGCAGCGGGCTGATACGGGTGATACATCAACAGAATGCCGGGGTCAGCGCCGCCCGCAACCGCGCCATAGCCGAAGCCCGGGGCGAATACGTTGCACTGCTCGACGGCGACGACGCTTGGCACGATGGCTACCTTGCCGAAATATGCCGGCTCATCGGGAAATATCCCGGGTGCGGCGCATACTCCACCGGATTCTACATATGCGACGGCCGGCAGCGTGTCGAGGCCGACACCCCGCGTACCGAGGGCATCGTCGACTTCTTCGCCGAATCTCTCCGCCGCTACGTCCTGATACCGTCTGCCGCGACACTGCGCCGCGAAACTGTCCTTGCGGCCGGAGGATTTCCCGTCGGCATGCGCATGGGCGAAGACCAGTATCTCTGGACCAAAATGGCCCGCATGGCAAAGGTCTGTTTCTCGCCGGTACCGCTCGCAGACTATTCACGTACAGCCGAAAACCGCTCGGCAACAATATTCCGGGCTGAAGATACACCCTGCTCGTTCGAGGATCTGTACGACCCCGACGCACACGACGACAGCAACGAATACATAGCCCGCGTGGCATTGGGCAAGGCGCTCGTCCAAAGCGCCAAGGGAGGGACCGCCGAGGCCCGCCGCGCAATCAAGGCTTTCGGCTACACGCGCCGTAACCGCCGCGCCCTGCTCAAGCTCAAGGTCCTGAACTCGCTGCCCGTCGGCTGGAGGCAGCCGTTGCTCAACCTCTACAACCGCGCGGCATGGATCCTGGCCCGCAAGGGTCTATAAAAAAACGGTTACCTTCGTGAAGGTAACCGTTTGCACATTATTGCGTCCTGCGACGACTATCTAACCTTGAAATCGGGATCAGCCTTGTCCGGAATAGGCATCGAGCGGTAGTAACCGGCCTCGAACTTGTCGCGTACGGCCTTGAAGGCATTGATTGTCGTCTCGACATCTTCCATCGTGTGTGCGGCCGTCGGGATAAGGCGCAGAATGATCTCGCCCTTCGGGATAACCGGATAGATTACGATCGAGCAGAATACTCCGTAGTTCTCACGCAGGTCGACGATAAGGTTGGTACCCTCCTCGTTGCCGCCCTTCATGTAGACGGGGGTAACGGGCGACTGTGTAACACCTATGTCGAAACCGTTCTCGCGCAGACCCTTCTGCAGGGCGCGGGTGATCTCCCACAGTTTCTCCTGATACTCGGGGTGGTTGCGGATAAGGTCAAGACGCTTCAATGCGCCGATAACCATAGGCATCGGGAGCGACTTGGCGTAGAGCTGCGAACGCATGTTGTAGCGGAGCAGGTTGATCAGCCAACGCGGACCGGAAACGAAAGCTCCGATACCGGCCATCGACTTTGCAAAGGTGTTGAACAGTACGTCCACCTGATCAACCACGCCGAAATGGGCTGCGGTACCGCGACCGCCGGGGCCCATCGTACCGAAGCCGTGGGCATCGTCCACCAGCAGACGGAACTGGAACTCCTTCTTCATGCGGGTTATGACATCGAGGAAACCGAGGTCGCCCTTCATACCGAATACACCCTCGGTAATCACAAGCACACCGCCGTTCTGCTCGTTGGCCAGCTCGGTTGCATGCTGCAGCTGCAGGCGCAGCGACTCCTCGTTGTTGTGACCGTAAACGAAACGCTTGCCCTTGTGCAGACGCAGACCGTCGATAATGCAGGCGTGAGCCTCGGCATCGTAAACGACAACATCGCGGGGCGAGAGCAGGCAGTCGATGATCGAAAGCATGCCCTGATATCCGAAGTTGAGCAGGAAAGCGTCCTCCTTGCCTACGAATGCGGCAAGCTCGCGCTCCAGCTGCTCGTGATACTTGGTCTGACCGCTCATCATGCGGGCACCCATCGGGGCCGCCATTCCGAATTGTGCAGCGCCTTCGGCATCGGCCTTGCGTACTTCGGGGTGGTTTGCCAGTCCAAGATAGTTGTTAAGGCTCCAGTTCAGCATCATCTTGCCGCGGAAGCGCATGTGAGGGCCTATTTCTCCCTCGAGTTTGGGGAATGCGAAGTAGCCGTGGACACTCTTCATGTACTGGCCGATCGGACCTCCGGCATTTCTTTCCAAACGATCAAAAATATCTACCATAAGTATTGTTATTTAATGTAATATTGCCTGTTCCCGGTATAAAACTGCCGTTTAGCGTCCCAAAGGTATAAAATAATTATCAATTACGGATTTAATAATCCATTATTTTACGGTCTACGCCACCGAACATGCGATGCCGAGAGCCTCCACCCTTTCGGCTATGGCCTTAAGCTCGTCGCGTCCCACCTTCTCGAGCGTCCTGCACGGGGTATCGCGGTCGAGCGAATATACCATGATCTGCTTCGGGCGCAGGCGGGCCACGATGTCGAGCCATGCGGCCACCTCACGTTCGGTCGTGTTGTCCACGGTCTTCCCGTTGCAGACACCGCGCAGGAACATAGTCTGCATGATGAAACGCCCGTCGAACAGAGCCATGTCGGCAACCGTACGCCCGACGCTGTAATTGCCGCAGGGGTTGTTGACCAGACGCACGGTCTCGTCGAAAGCCGAATCGAGCTTGAGAATGTTGTTGTCCACACGCAGCAGGGCGCGCCGCACATCTTCGCGCCCGATCTGTGTGGCGTTGCTCAGCACCGAAACCTTCGACGACGGCGACACGGCATCGCGCAAGGCTATGGTATCGTCGATGATGGCCTCGAAATCGGGGTGCATCGTCGGTTCGCCGTTGCCGGCAAAGGTTATCACGTCGGGAGGCGTACCGTCGGCAACCATTCGGCGCAGCACTTCCGACAGGTGCAAGCGGACGTCTTCACGGGAGTTGAAACGGCGGGACCC
>DXGW01000090.1 GCA_019113665.1 Candidatus Alistipes excrementipullorum | reverse complement strand
GTGAAGGCGCCGCCTCGACCGAGGCCCCCTCCTTCCATTCGTCCGTGGCGACCGATACCGTGGCGTCGGCCCCGCTTCCGTGTACGCGGAGGGTGTAGACCCTGTTGCGGAGAATCGAAGCCGGCAGTTCGGCTCTCAATATGTGCAGCCCCTCGCCGAACGCCACACTTATCTCGGCCGTTATGCTCCTTCCGGCCTGCTCGCATACGTAGAGCAGGGTCTCGCTGCCGTTCGACAGCGGGGTATCGCCGTAATCCCTTGCAAACTCCGAAGAGCCGGCCGGGGGCGGGGTGGCGGCACTCTCCTGTCCGAAGACATATCCGCGGTCTGCGATGCCGCGCAGCGTGATGCCGAGAACCTCGACGCCGCTGTCAGGCGAGGTGAGGTCTATGCGTGCGACGCTGCGTTTCATTCGTACGGCAGCCGAAACCGGAAGTGTCCCGTCGAGCTCGATGCACCCGGTCATCAGCAGGTATTCGCCGGCCAATGACTCGCGCGCGGCTTCGGCGGCTGTGAACTCCTCCAGTGAACACGCGCCCGGTTCCGTTTGTCCGAATATTCCGTCGAGATCATTGGCTACGAACCGTATTTCGCCATCGAGGGCCGACGGGTGGAAGGTGTAGCGGCCGCCGCCGTTGTTTTCCCCGTGCAGTATCTCTGCGAGAACTCCGTCGGCGAAGCGATAGCCGTAAACCTCACCTATGGCCGAGTCGTCTGCGGCCGTACGTGAGCCGATACCTTCGGCGTGCAGCGTTACGGTGAACCCGGTGCCCGGCATACCTGCCGGTATGTTGTCTTCAGGCGATTTGGAGCAGGCTCCAATCGCCGCGATTCCCGTCAACAGCGGGATACAGTATTTGAGAATTCTGGTTGTCATCGTGTGTTCTGTTTATTGGTATCTGTGCGGATTCTGTGAACTGTTGAGGTATGTCGGCGAGTCTATGGGCATCTCCGATATGTGGTCGACATAGAAGTGGTTCATCAACTCCTGGGCCCAGGGCCCGTATGTGAATGAACTGCTGTGGCTGTAACCCATGACGTGGCCGAGTTCGTGGAACATTATCTCGCAGGAGTAAGTGTTCGTGTAGTGGTGAAACCACGCCTGCTGGTAGGCGCCGAATGCCGTGCCTCCGCCGAGTCCTATGACACCGTTGCCGGGATAGACAAGTCCTACGTACAGTGTGCGCGGCTGGCGCATCTGTCTGAGTACGGTCTCGGCCGTAACCTTGTCGTTGACGCCGCCGTTGCCGTACAGGCGGTCCTCGTTGGCGCGGAGGATCTCTTCATGCTCCTCCATGTCGATCATGTACGTGAAGTTGAGGAAGAGCGCCACAGCCTCGCGGCAGTGTACGGGCCGTATGCCCATCCAGTTGCCGACGGGTCCGCCGTCCGGAGCCTCGGGATCGCCGCCGTAAAGCGAGAATGCTATCTTCCAGCCATGCTCGATGGCCTCCAGCTTCGCCCAGAATGGGTCGTCCGAAGTCATGCGGAATTCGGCGGCCGCAAATTCCGGGATGTCGAGAGGCTCTGTTTCGATTATACGTCCCGATTCGGTGCGGCAGAAACTCTTGCGCACAGCCAGCGGAAGCTCTCCGTAGAAGTCGGCGAAGGCCGGTATGCGGTCGAACCATGCAATGTCGAAGAATTCGTTGCCGACGGCCGGAATGCGGGCCTGTACCAGCACACCGCTCAGTTCGCGCGGCGAATAGAACCTCACATGAAGGCGGCCCTCCTCCGTTACCGATACCTGAAGCGGTGCCGAGGTGTTGAAAGAGCGTTGTGCGGCGTCGGTGTAGACCTCTTTTGGTTCATCGTCCTGAAGTATGAACGAAATGCCGGTCTTGTCGAATGTCCTTTCCGTGACGAAAGCTACGGCCGACTCGTCGTCGGGGTGTACAATATTGGTGGAGACGGTGCCTATGCGGTTCGGCGAAACATCGTCGAGAGTGAATCCGTATGTGCGTCGTATCTCCGTACCGCGGTAGTTGCGTGTGGTTACGGTTATCTCGCCGCGCAGGGCTTCGCTGTCGACCGTCGGCGGGAACATGTGCGATGTGCCTTCGAGAAGGTCGACGGTGAACGATTCGCCGTTGCTGCGGCCCGTGAATTCGCCTCCGGCCGTGAAGCCGGTCCTGAAGCGCGGAGAGTCCAATTCGACTTCGTTGGTACTGAGCGCCGTCTCGACATAGATGTTGTTGAACTCGAACGAGAAGTCGGTACGGCCTATGATGCGGCGCTGTATGACCTCGCCGTCGATAACGGCCGTCACCTCGTTGCCCCATGCGCCGTTGCCGGTGATTACCGAGAATGGCGTCTGCGAGTAGAAATATTCCGCTTCGAGAGGGCGGTCGATGTCGGACGGGAACTTCAGCCACTCGTCGTCGACGTGCGATATGGAGCGTATCGTGACGCCGTCACGGCTGTCGTCGCCCCTTACCCCGAGAACCAGAAGACGGTATTCGCCTTCATGAAGCCCTTCGATGCGTATCTCCGAGAGGTAAGGGTCGTAAAGCCCTTTCATGTTGTCGACAACCGTCCCGCTGCCGTCGACGACGCAGAATTCCACACGGTCGTAGTCGGCGTCGCGAAGGGTCGCGGAGCGTGTCGTCTCGTTGTCATAACCGTCGTATTGCAGTTTGAATGCTATCCCGTTGTCGGGATTGCGGCCATAGTCTGCCGCATCGTCGGTCCGGCATGCCGTCAGTATGACCGCCAGTCCCAATATAAAATGTGCAATCCTGTTCATCTGTCTATTATTTCGTATATTTGTACTTGAATGTCAATGTCGGCGGCCAACGCCCCGATCCTAAACCGGCGCAAAAATATGTCGGTGCGGCATTCTATAGCGTAACATTTGTTACGGACGGAGATAATGATTGATTAATCAGATAGTTATGGATTGCAAAATTTATGACATGCCCCTTTTTGACGGGTGTGACCGTGCGGTGGTGGAGGATATACTCGACCGCTC
>DXGW01000089.1 GCA_019113665.1 Candidatus Alistipes excrementipullorum | reverse complement strand
CGAGGCGGTCGTACCACTCCTGTGCGCGGAAGTATCCGCCGGTGTCGGCGACGATACCGCGCCACTGTTCTATGAAGTCGGTGCTCAGCACGCTCTCGCCCGACTTCTTGCCCTGCTTGTTCACCGGGTAGACGAAGTGCAGGTCGGGGTGTGCCAGCTCCGCTATCTGGCGGCAGTTGGGGCATTCGCCGCACGAGTCGCCGTCGTGGCGGTGCGTGCAGTTGAGGTATTGGACGTATGCCAGTGCCAGGGGCAGAGTGCCGGCGCCGGCGGGGCCGGTGAAGAGCTGGGCATGGCTTATGCGTCCGGCGTCGATGCTCGATGCCAGATGCCTTTTCAGCTCCTGCTGACCTGTTATGTCGGCGAATCTCATACTCTTCTATCTTCTTTTCAGCACGGCCCGGGCCATTGCCTTGAGGTCTATGTGTTCGCAACGTACGGCCATTGCGGCGTATGCCGCGAAGAGCAGGACGTTGATTGCGTAGCGCAGTGCCCCGTGCGTATATTGCGACACGACGTATTCGCTTGCGAAGAACAGGGCCAGTCCGACCGCGACGTAGAGCAGTATCCGACGTATGTCGTACGGCGTCGGGAAGAACCGGCGGTTGAGGGCGTAGCTCACGGCCACCATTGCGGCCTCGGATATGAAACGTCCCCAGGCGGCTCCGTAGTATCCCCAGCGCGGAATGAGCAGTGCTCCTCCGAGAATGGTGAATGCCAGTCCGGCGAAGGTGACCACCAGTGCGAACTTGGTCTTCTCCTCGCGCTTGTACCAGAACGAGAGGTTGAGCCATACGCCGTTGAGTACGTTTGCCCCGAGTATTACGGGCAGTATGAATATTCCCTCGCGGAAGTCCGGGCCCACGATCAGGGCGAAGAGCTCCTTGAAGAGCGCTATGCCGAGGAATATCATCATCGAGGCCATGACGTAGTATTTCAGTGCGGCGGCGTTCATCGCGACGAACTCCTCCTTGCGGAAGTTCGAGAGGAAGAACGGTTCGGCCGCCAGGCGGTACATCTGAGTGAAGAGGGTCATCACCACGGCGATCTTGGTTATGGCCCCGTATATTCCGAGCTGGGCCATGGCGCCTTCGGGCACGAGGTACTTTATGAGCTGCCGGTCGATGAACTCGTTGGCCGTTCCGGCTATTCCGCTGATGAGCAGCGGCAGCGAGTAGACGAATACGGCGGCCAGCAGCACCCGGTCGATTCTTGGCGCGGTCCCTTCGGTCGTTGTCATCACCAGTGCCCATGTGCAGACGCTTGCCGCGAGGTTGGCGACGAAAGCCCAGCCGACGCCGAATTCCGAGTCGAAGAGCCCGATGCCCCAGAACGCGAAGGCCAGCGCCACCTGCATTACGATGTTGAAGAGCTTGAGCGACACGAACTTCATGGCGCGGCCCTGCTCTCTCAGTCTTGAGAAGGGTATGCATGCCGCTACGTCGAAGAGAATGATTGCGGCGACGATGACCACATATAGCGGGTGAGCGGCGTAGGCTTCGCCCATTGCGGCCGACACCGGGACCCTGAATATCACGATCAGCACGAAGAAGATCAGGGCTGCGAGCGACGTTATGCCCCAGGTCGTTGCGAAGAGGCGCCGTTTCGCAGCCTGCACGTCGCCGCCGGCGGCTTCGGCCTTGGCGGCAAAGCGGAAGTACCCCGACTCCATGCCGAGCGTCAGCAGCACCAGTGCGAACGGTATGAGGGCATATACGTCGGTGATGATTCCATAGGACTCCAGCCCGAAGATACGGGTATAGAAGGGCGTGAGCAGGTAGCTCAGGAATCTTCCGAGTATTGTGCTGATGCCGTAAACGGCGGTCTGTTTTGCCAACTTTTCGAGCATGGGATTGTTGCTTGTAACCTGCAAATATACAAACTTCGGCGGAAAAAGACGCTATTTGCCGCCAAACATTGCACCGTGCGCTCCGCATGTATGCCGTTGCGGGCATGAGCCGCCTTCGCGGGCGGGTCTCCGTGGTTGTCGCCGAGGGGCCGCGATACCGTCCCGGCGCCCTTGCGGGTCGATGACAGCGTCTGCGCCTTCGGGCTAAGGCTCGATTGCGGTTCCGGCCTGTCGTGCAGAAACAGGACGCCGACCCAATCATATGGGTCGGCGTCCTCTGTCGCTTCGGCATGCTGCTATCCGCGTCGGCGGCGCAGCCATACCGCCAGACCGCACAGGCCTATGAAGGCGGGTATGAGGTATGTGTAGATGTTCCTGATGCGGAAGAACCATGTCGGGGTCACCGTTATGTCGGTGTCTTCGTACTTCGGACGCGTGAGCTTTACCGGATAGCGGTTGTCCGAGAGCCAGCGCATGGCTGCCGTGACCATCGCGAAGTTGCGGATACCGAAGGTGGCCGTTGCAAGCTGCAGCTCCGCATTGTTGAAGCAGTCGCTGTTTCCCACGACCATTATTCTCTGCCGTTTCTCGCCGACCTTGCGGCTGAGGGCCACGGAGGTAAGGCGTGATCCCTGCTTCTCGCCGCGCGACGGGTCGAGCGTCGGGGTCTCGTCCTTGAAGTTTTCGGTGTCGTATTCGATCCAGCTCTCCGGGGCCGATGCCGTGAGCGGCGTGGCGTGGAAGCGGGTGGTGTCGGTGACGCTTATGGCCACGGCCGAAGGCATCGAGACGTATGTCCTGGGGTTTCCGGCCATATCGTCGAAGAAGCCGAAGCCCTTGTCGCCGCTCTTTATGCCGATACTTTTGATCTGGTTGGCGTCGAGCTCCTTGCCGGCATCGACAATCACGCCCTTCTCGGCCTTCAGACCGAGTTTCGCGAGCAGCGGATTTATGGTCTGCTGCCTGCCGGCACCCGTAGTGACGAGCAGGTTGCCGCCGCGTGCCAGGTAGTCGTCGAGGGCCTTCATCTCCGCCTTGCCCAACGGTTCGCGCGGGTCGGCGAGCACCAGTATGTCGATGTCGCTGCCGACACCGCCCTCGGCCGCGAGGTCGACGGCCTGCATGGTGTAACCCTGGTTTATCAGAGAGCTGCGCATCGAGCGGAGCGTGGTGAATATCGAGTATTCGCGGTCGCCCTTGCGGTCGAACGAGCGTTCGCCGTGGCCCGTGACGAATCCCACGCGGGCGGGAGACGTCTCAAGGGTGCGGAGCGCCGCCGTTATTTCGCGCTCTTCGGGATTTGGGTTCATCTCGTTGTAGCGGCGCAGGCGGGCCTCCTTGCCGCCCCATTCGATAACCCTCACGAACCAGTACTCCTCCTCTGCGAGGTCTATCTGTTCCGCCAGCTCGTCGGCCGGTCTGAGACGCGAGGCCTTGACGTTGTATTTGCGGGCCACGCGTTCGGCTATCTGCCGCACGTCGTAGTCGGGGTATCGCGAAGTCAGCGCCGAGTCGGCCTTCGGGGGGTAGTAGTAGACATACTCCATCTTGATTCCGGGCTTGAAGCGCGTGTACTCGCTGAAGCGCTCGGCGTCGCGGTTGTAGCGGCCCGGGGCGAACTCGGCCATTTCCGACGAAAAGACGTTGACGTATGTCGTGACGGTCATCGGGCCTTCGAGGTTGGCCAGCGTCTGGCGGCTCTCCCCGGTCAGGGTGCGCTGCTTGCCCGCCGAAGCGTCGTAGTAGAACCTTGCCGCGGGGAGCGAGCTGACATATCCCACCGCCACGATCACCACGATCGGGACGATGCAGCGGCCGCACTTGACGAACCAGCGGTCGTTGCTGCGGCGGTTGTTGACCACGGTCACCGACAGCCAGATGAAGAGTGCGATGATGGCCAGGAAGTAGATGACGTCGTTGCTGACAATCAGGCCTCCGATCATGTTGCTGGCGCGGCCGTCGATCGATAGCCAGTAGGTTATGTTGCTGAAGAGGGGCGAGGATTCGCCGACCCGGCCTATGAGGCTCAGCACCGAGAGCGTTGCGAGCGTGGCTATGGCCGCCACCACCTGATACGACGTGATCGTCGACATGAAGAGTCCGATGGCGCAGTAGGTGCAGATCAGCAGGAAGAGCCCGAGCAGGCCTGCAGCGACGGTCCCGAAGTCGAAGTTGGGGACTCCGGCCCACATTACGGCCACGGGCAGTGCGAGTATCAGCGTCATGATGAGGGCGCATACGGCCAGGGCCTTGTATTTGCCGATGATCAGCTGGAACGTGCTGACGGGCGACGAGTAGGGGAGCTTGATCGATCCCGTCGAGTATTCGCGGCTCATGACTCCCATCGTCAGCAGCGGCACGTAGAGGTATATCACGGTCTGGATCTGTTCGAGGTATCCGAATGTGCCCAGTACCAGACCGTTCGTGACGCTGAAGGTTATCAGGCGTCCCGTGGCCTTGGCGTTGACGATCTGCTGGAGAATGTCGCAGAAGTCGAACG
>DXGW01000088.1 GCA_019113665.1 Candidatus Alistipes excrementipullorum | reverse complement strand
TCGACTCGATGGTCATGCTCTCGCTGTTCGTACGCTGCGGCTACAATGTCGGCGTGGCACACTGCAATTTCCAGCTGCGCGGGGCCGAAAGCGACGAGGACGAGGTTGTCGTAGCCGAGGAGGCGGCCAAGTACGGCGTCGTCTGCTACAACAAGCGTTTCGAGACGACGGCCGAGATGGAACGTACGGGCGACTCGATGGAGATGACGGCACGCCGGCTGCGTTACGCCTGGTTCGACGAGCTGTGCGACGAGCACGGCTACACGGCCATTGCGGTTGCCCACCACATCGACGACTCGATAGAGACCTTCTTCATCAACCTGCTGCGCGGCACCGGGCTGCGCGGGCTCACGGGCATAAGCAACCAGCGCGGGCATATCGTACGGCCGCTGATGTTCGCCACACGCAAGGAGATCACCGAATATGCGCTGGCAAACCACATTCCATTCCGCGAGGACTCGTCGAACCGCTCGACCAAATACCTGCGCAACAAGATACGCCTCGGACTGGTGCCGATGATCAAGGAGATCAACCCGAAGTTCACGGCCCTGATGCAGGGCAACATCGCCCACCTCACCGACGCACAGCTGTTCATCGACCACGCGATGGAGAAGATACGCGACATTGCCGTCGATTCGGCCGATGGAGTCGACACGCTCCACATCGACCGCATAGACAAGGCTTTCCCGCTCAACTTCGTCATTTACGAGCTTCTCAACTCCGTCTACGGATTCAAGAGCGACGTGGTGGCGGGGCTCTGCCGGTCGCTCGAACACGGCAACTCCGGCAAGCGTTTCTACTCGAAGGAGTATGTCGCCCATGTCGACCGCGGCAATGTGATAATATCGCGCATAACCGAGGAGGACGACTGCGAGACGACGGTCGAGGCCGATGCCATGCGCAGTTTCTGCGGCAACTCGGTGCTTTACTACGTACATACCGACATCGACCAGATAAAGACATTCGGCGTCCCCGAAAACATGGCGCAGATAGATGCCGACCTGCTGAAATACCCGCTGCGCCTGCGGCGCTGGCGCAACGGCGACTGGTTCATACCCTTCGGCATGACGGGGCGCAAGAAGGTCGGCGACTTCCTGACCGACTGCAAGACCTCGGCCATAGAGAAACAGCGCCAGTTCGTGCTGCTGTCGGGCGACGACATCGTTTGGGTCGTAGGCCGCCGCATAGACGATCGCTACCGCCTGACCGAGAAGAGCGAAAACGTACTCAAGATAATACGCGAAACGATATAGACAAATGGCCAAGAGCTCGGTAAAGTTCAAAGACAGCGTCGCGGCATTCGAACAGCTGTCGAAACAGATCGCCGCACGCCGGTTCGCACCCATATACCTGCTCATGGGCGAGGAGTCGTTCTTCATAGACAGGCTGTGCGAGCAGCTTGCCACGACCGTACTGAACGAAGCCGAGCGCTCGTTCAACCAGATCACGCTCTACGGCAAGGAGAGCGACGCCGGCACCGTGGTGAACTGCTGCCGCCAGATGCCGATGATGGGGAGCTACGAGGTCATAATAGTGAAGGAGGCGCAACAGATGCGCGACCTGGACAAGTTGTCGCTCTATACCACGAAGCCCTCCCCCACGACCATACTCGTCGTCTGCCACAAGGAGAAGAGCGTAGACCGCCGCTCGGCCTTCTACAAAAGCACGTCCGAAAAGGGCGTAGTCTTCGAATCGGTGCGCCCGCGCGACTATGAGATCGGCCCGTGGCTGTCGGAATACATCGCCGGCAAGGGCTGCTCCATCACGCCCAAGGCGCTGTCGATGCTGACCGACCACCTCGGGACCGACATATCGAAGATCTCGAACGAACTGTCGAAGCTGCTGGTATCGCTTCCCGAAGGCACGCGCAGCATAACCGACGCGCACATCGAGGAGAATGTCGGCATATCGAAGGATTTCAACAACTTCGAGCTGTGCAAGGCCGTCACCGAGAAGGACATGGTCCGTTCGCTGACGATAGCCGAACATTTCGCCCGCAACCCGAAGGACAATCCCCTGCTGCTGACGATCATGGCGTTGTTCGGCAAGTTCCGCGAGATATTCATCGTCAACTACCTGCGCTGGCAGGCCAATCACCAGATCCGCCCCTTCCCCGGCGACGCCGAGCTGATGGGAATCGTAAAGACGGGCAATATCTTCGCCCTGAAAGAGTTGAAACAGACAGCGCCGACATGGGACAACCGCAAGGTGTTCAACATACTCGGGCTGCTGCGCGAATATGACGCCAAAAGCAAGGGCGTAAATGCGGGCGGTGCCACCGAAGGGGAACTCCTGCGCGAACTGCTGCTCAAGATTTTCATGCAATGACAGACAACGTGTGCTGCATAGACGGCCGCATGGAGGCGTGCGGCAACTGGCCCGACGGTCTGTATGTCTACCAGAACATACGCACCGCGGGACATGAACCGCTCTACCTCGACCGTCACATTGCATGCCTCAGACACGCTGCCCGCGAGGTGACCGGCCGCGACCCGGAGATCGACACGGCCGGGACGGCACGCGACATTGCCGAGCTGCTGCGGCGCAACAACTATCCGACGGCGGTACAGTCGCAGGTCATCATGCGCTGGTACGCATCGGGCCATCTGTTGCTGGCCGGAGGCGAAATATCGCCGTACAGGGAGTTCGGATTGAGGTCGATATACCCGACGGCCGCCGTTGTGACGTACGACAACCCGCTGTCGCCGCACCCGACATCGGCACGCGAGGCACTTGCCGCCATAGCCCGCCTCCGCGCCGCATCGGCAGGAGCGCGCATCGCCATACAGGCCGACTCCGCGGGCCTTGTCGTCTCGGCCGGCAATGCCCCGATATTCACAGTCAGGGAGTACACCGTAACGACGCCCCCGGCCGCAGATTCCGTCGAACGTTCGCTGGTGATCGAGGCCGTACGCAAGGCGGGGCTTCAGATGGCGACGGCCGACATCGCGGTTGCCGATCTCGACAGAGCCGACGAGATTTTCTTCATCGACTACCGCGGCATCACGTCGATAGGCCGCTGCGGCAGCCGCGCCTACATGCATATCCTGACGGAGCGCATAGCCGAAAATATCCGATAGGATTTTCCACACAAAATAGAAACACTCGGCAGCACGGCAACCGTAAATTGCGGACAGGCAAACCGTAATTTACAATCCATGAAAAAGATTCTGTTCATCTATGCCCTGTGCGCCACTGCCGTAGCCGCATGGGGCATACTGCGCCACAAGGAGGCGCAACGCCTCGAAAACAACCAGACGGCCCTCAGCGAGCAGGTCGAGCACTACCGCACGCGCCTCGGCGAGGAGGCCGCGTCGGTACGGGCACTGCAGTTGCGCTGCGACGAGTTCAGGAAGATGCGCGAAGCCGACACCCGGCGCATACGCGCCCTGGGGATAAAGCTCCGCCGCCTCGAGAGTACGGCCACGACATCGGTAACGACAGAGGTGGCCGTACACACCGTCGTGCGCGATACCGTCATTCTGCACGACACGTTGCGCGTGTTCCACTGGCGCGACGAATGGGTGACGGTCGACGGGCGCATCGGCCGCGATTCGGTATGCTGCGAAGTGACGAGCATCGACACCCTGCGCCAGATCGTACACCGCGTCCCGCGCCGGTTCCTATTCATACCCTACGGGACCAAGGCCATACGCCAGGAGATCATCTCGTCCAATCCGCACACGAAAATAGTCTATTCGGATTATATCGAACTGTACAGGAGGCGAAAACGCAAAAATTAACGCCGCGCATCACACCGCTTTGAAATTATTGCTTATATTTGCGTTATGGAGCATGGAAAAACCGTAATCTTCCCCGGATCGTTCGATCCGTTCACCCGCGGGCATGCGGCAGTGGTCGCCGAAGCCCTCAGGATATTCGACCGCGTGGTCATCGGTGTCGGCGACAACATCGCCAAGAACGGGCTTCTGCCTATCGAAAAGCGAATGGAACTCATCAAGGATCTCTATGCGGATGATCCACGCGTGGAGGTCGGGGCCTATGATTCGCTTACGGGCGATTTCGCCAGGGCCTGGGGAGCCAAGGTCATCGTACGCGGCGTGAGGACCGGTTACGACATCGAATACGAGCAGAACATGGCCGCAATAAACAAGCAGCTCTACCCCGACATCACAACGGTGATACTCTGTACGCCGGCCGAGTTGTCGCACATATCGTCGAGCGTTGTGCGCGAGCTGCTGTCGTTCGGCCGCAACGTCGACGAGTTCATGCCCGAAGGAACCGATATCAACAAATACCTATAACAGATAATGGAATTTACAGCTGAAATGATTGCCGGACTGCTTCAGGGCGAAGTCGTGGGCAACAAGAACGCAAAGGTGCACACGGTATCGTCGATCGAAGGCGGCACAGAGGGAGCACTGACCTATCTAACCAATCCGCAATACGAAAAATACATCTACACGACCGGCGCGTCGATAGTCCTCGTAAGCAAGGATTTCAAGCCTTCGGCCGAGATCGCGGCAACGCTCATCAAGGTCGAAGACGTCGGAGCCTGCATACTGCAGCTGCTGGCCGCATACGACGCCGCGCGTCCCCAGAAGACGGGCATCAGCAAAATATGCTCGATCTCGGAGCGCGCAACCATGGGCGAAAACTGCTACGTGGGCGATTATGCCGTCATCGAGGCAGGCGCCAGGATAGGCAACAACGTCAAGATATACCCGCAATGCTACATCGGCGACGGCGTAACCATCGGTGACGGAACGAAACTCTACCCGGGCGTCAAGATATACGAAGGCTGCCACATTGGCCGCAACTGCATAATCCACGCCGGGGCCGTCATCGGGGCCGACGGATTCGGTTTCGCGCCCAACGCGCAGGGCGGATTCGACAAGATTCCGCAACTGGGCAACGTCATAATCGAAGACGACGTCGAGATCGGTGCCAACACCTGCATCGACCGCGCCAAAACCGACTCGACGATCATACGCCGCGGAGTGAAGCTCGACAACCTGATACAGATAGGCCACAACGTGCAGATAGGCGAAAATACCGTATCGTCGGCACAGACAGGCATAGCCGGCACCTCGAAGGTCGGCCGCAACTGCTTCCTCGCGGGGCAGGTGGGCATAGCCGACCATGTGACTGTAGGCGACCGCGTAAAGGTCGGCTCGAAGAGCGGCATCGACAAGAACGTCCCCGACGACGAGATACGTCTGGGCTATCCGGCAATGCCGGGCATGTCGTTCCACCGTTCGTGGAGCGTATTCAAGGTCCTCCCCGACCTTTCGCGCAAGGTAAACGAACTCGCAAAACAGATCGAAGAACTCAAAAACCGATGATGTCATGAAAAGGATAATGATCATCGCCGCAGCCGCAGCCATGATGTGCGGTTGCGCAAACAAGACCAAATTCGTTATCGAAGGCAACACCGAAAGCAACAATACGACGATGTACCTTCTGGACGCAGCCGACGCCGTGATTGACTCGGCCGCAATCGAGAACGGGACATTCAAATTCACGGGCAAAGTCGAGGAGCCGGCATTCTGCATCGTATGCGACGACCGCGAGGATCCGACATACCAGGTACGCTTCTTCCTTGAGCCGGGAAACATCGCCATCGTTGACGACGAAACCGCCCCGGACGGCAAATACGCCAAAGGCACGCCTGCCAATGACGCCTATGCCGGTCTGATAGAGGCCTCGAGGGCCATGATTGCCGAAGCCATGAATCCCGAAACCACGGAAGAGCGCAACGCCGAGATCGAGCAGGAGTATGACAAACTGATACGCGAAACCTATGAGGCCAACCGCACGAACATTTTGGGTATCACGCTGCTCGCCCAGCAGCTCGCATACGAACTTTCGGGACAGGAGATTCTCGACGAGATAGCAGCATATCCCGAAGAGCTGCAGAACGGCGAAATCCTCACCGAACTCAAAAAGAACGCCGAACAGAAGATGCGCACGGACATCGGACAGCCCTACATGGATATTTCGCAGCCCGATCCCGACGGCAATGAAATATCGCTGAAATCGGTAGTGGAGAAGGCGGGGACAAAATATGTCCTGCTCGACTTCTGGGCATCGTGGTGCGGTCCCTGCATGCATGAGGTGCCGTATCTCAGGAAGACATATGACGCATTCCACAAGAAAGGGTTCGAGATATACGGCGTATCGTTCGACCGCGACCGCAATGGCTGGACCGGTGCCATTGCCGAGAACAACATGAAATGGGTCAATGTCAGCACGCTCGAATATTTCGACAATCCGGCGGCCGCAGACTACTCCGTACAGGCCATACCGACGAACTTCCTCATCGACAGCGACGGCAAGATCATCGCACGCAACCTGCGCGGCGACAAGCTGTACGAGAAGATAGAGGAGCTTCTCGGCAAATAGGACTGCACGGTCGCAACCGCAGGCAATACAACGGCACAAAGGGACTTACACAGATGGCAGGCAACGGCAAATACCGTATCATGGGTATCGACCCCGGCACCAACTACACGGGTTACGGCGTGCTGGAGATCGAGGGCCGGCTGGTGCGTTCGGTAGTCCTCGGCGACATCGACCTGCACAAGATGTCGGACCCGTACGAAAAACTGCGGTACATCTTCCAACGCGTAAGCGCCCTCATCGAGGAGTACGGGCCGAGCGAGGTGGCCCTCGAATCGCCGTTTTTCGGCGAGAACGTGCAGAGCATGCTCAAACTCGGACGGGCACAGGGGGTTGCCATGGCCGCTGCCCTGAGCCATGACCGGCCGGTATACGAATATGCACCCACACGCATCAAGCAGTCGATAACGGGTATGGGGTCGGCCTCGAAGGAGCAGGTGGCCTCGACAATCGAACGGCTGCTGAAAATTGACAAGCGCCCGCGACGCCTCGACGCCACGGACGGCATGGCAGTTGCATTGTGCCACTACTTTACGACGAACAGCCCCATGAACGACATTCTCGGCAACGACCGCGTCAAGGGTCTCGGCGGAGAACGGAAAGCCGTCAAGCGCGGCAGTTCGTCCTGGGAAAAGTTCCTGCGGGAAAATCCCGAACGGGAGATCAAATAGCAAACCATTAACACAGCGATAAGAATGAAAAGATTGATTGTCGCCCTGCTATCAATAGCCGCCCTGTGCGGTTGCAAGGGTGTACGTTACGACATTTCGGGAACGATGGCGCAGGACGCCGCCGGACAGATCTACCTCGTATCGGCCGATGCCGAACAGGCGACCATAGCCTCGACGACAATAGATCCTGCCGACGGAACATTCCGTTTCAAGGGGCGCGTCGAAGAGCCGATGCTGGCCATACTCACCGACGACAACGAAAGCCCGATCACGGCCCTTTTCATCGAGGAGGGCAAGGTAACCGTCTCTTACGACGAGAACCAGGGCAGCTATACGGCCTCGGGAACAGTCTCCAACGACAACTTCAATGCAGCCAACGACCAGCTCATGCAGCTGCAGATGAAATACTACAGCCAGGCGCAGTCGGGGGCATCCGAAGAGGAGCAGCAACAGCTTATCGAGGAGTACAACGCCGCCATTCAGTCGATCGTCGACAAGAATCAGGACAACATTCTCGGCGCCTATCTCTTCGCACGCATGGAGAGCGGCAATCTCTCGGCTGCGGAGATACGCGCACGCCTTGACAAGTTTCCCAAGAAACTCCGCGAGACCAAAATGCTCAAGGAGATAGAGGAGTTCGCCGCCAAGAGCGAGAAGACCGAGGTAGGAGCCCCCTACATCGAGATCGTCGCCAAGGACAGCGAAGGCAAGGACGTTGCGTTGTCATCGCTCATAGGAGAGGGCAAATGGGTTCTGATCGACTTTTGGGCGACATGGTGCGGTCCCTGCCGCGAGGAGATACCCTATCTCAAGGCAGCATATGAAAAATATGCCGACAATGGATTTGCGATCTACGGGGTATCGCTCGACAACGATGCCGATGCATGGAAGAAGTTCATCTCCGACAACGGCATGAACTGGACCAACGTCATTGGCATAGACGAAAACAAGGACAGCGCCTCGGCCGACGCCTACGGCATACGATCAATACCGTCGAACTTCCTGATAGGTCCCGACGGCAAGATTGCAGCCAAAAATCTGCGCGGAGAAGAGGTCGAAAAGAAGCTCAAAGAAATTTTCGAGTAAAAAAATTAAAAAAAACTTGCGAGTGAACAAAAATTGCCTTACATTTGCACTCGCAATTCGGCACCGTAGCTTAATTGAATAGAGCATCTGACTACGGATCAGAAGGTTACAGGTTTGAGTCCTGTCGGTGTCACTAAATGAGGAAAGGACAACAGTTCTTTCCTCATTTGTTTTTCAACCTGTTACATCGGGTAAGCGGTTCTCCGCACAGAGAGCACAGGCACGTCTAAAACAACTCCGGGCACTCCGAGAATCGCCGGCATAACCGGCAACAGCACATATTCCCCCAAATTCTGAATAACAAAAATCTCTTTCCGGATTGTCGTTTGTTGTATAATTACTTTGTTTTGAGGATATTTGCACCGACAATACCCCATCAGAGTGTTGCATATTGTAAAACATTTCCTAACTTTGCAACATCACCATGAAAATGGCGATGACATATTAGTTTAGTGAAAGTGTTTCGCTAATCCTTACCGAGAAAATTTGGCGATTTTTAAGTAAGCAAGGATTGACAATACAGACACTCGTCACCGTGTATAGGCATATATCGTTCC
>DXGW01000087.1 GCA_019113665.1 Candidatus Alistipes excrementipullorum | reverse complement strand
TAGCGGAAGCACTCCACGGCGTACGAATAGTTCTCGATGAGTTTGCCGTATTCGCGCTGTATGGTCATCTCGCTGTTGCTGAAGCAGTCTGCGTCGCCGAAGACGATTATCCGCTGGCTGCGCCCCTCTGTCGTGCGCTCCAGGGCCACGGCAGTGGTGTAGCTGCCTTCGCGTTCACCGGCGGCGGGGTTGCATGTCGGTGCGACCTCGTTGACGTCGGCCTTCTGTGTCTCGACCCATACGCCCTTGCTGTCGGTGCAGAACAGGGGCGTCGCCCTGAAGGGCCCGTCTTCGTCGAAGTCGAGCGCCGCGCATGCCGGCATCGATATGTGGAGCCCGGCATCGGTGAGTTTCTCCTTGAATTCGGGCATGACCGAGGCTGCCGCCTCCGTGGGTTTGGCCACTATGAAGTCGGCGCTGAAATCTTCGGTCGGCTGTACGAGCAGCCCGTCGCGGAGCCGTACCCCGAACTTTTCGAGCAGCGGGTTCATGACCTCTCCGCGGCCTGCGTCGGCCATGATGAGCAGGTTGCCGCCGCGCTCCACGAAGCGGTCGACGGCCTGCATCTGGCGCTGGTCATAGGGGCGTGCCACGTCGGCGATTATCGCTATGTCTATATCGTCGGGTATGTCACCGCCCTGCGAGAAGTCCATGTCGTAGACGTCGAATCCCATCGTTTCGAGCGAGTAGCGCTGGTATTTGCCCGTGGTGAAGGCGTTGTAGTCGCGGTCGGCGCCGCGGTATATCTCGCGCGAGCCGTTTCCGGTGAGCATCGCCACTTTCGGGCTGCTGCCGGTCAGGCGCTTGAATGCCGTTGTAATCTCCGTCTCCGACGGCACGGCATCCGTGTCCTGGAAGTTGCGCAGCAGCGCCTCGTTGCCGTCTCCGTCGCGTATCACGCGCACGAACATGTGGTTATCCTCCTCGAGGGCCTTTATTACCTCCTGCTCGGTCGCCGACAGCTGCTCGAGCGACTTGTAGCGCGAGGGGTTGAGGTTGTAGACGGCTACGGCGTAGTCGCGTATCTCGTCGAGGCTCTTGCCTCTGACTTTCGGAATCTGGCAGAAGCCGCCGGGGCACTGGCTGTAATAGTAGACGCGGCGGACTTCGATATCGGGCCTGAAGAGGCGGAAGTTGTCGAATATGGTCTCGCGCCTGTAGAACTTGTTGGGCAGGTACCTGAACGACATGTTGTCGAGCAGGTTGATGTAGTTGGTGACCGTTATCGGGCCCTTGATCTGCGATACTATCTCACGGCTTGTGGCCGAGATCGAGTTGCGCTTGTCGTTCGTGGAGTCCCACACGCCCGAAAGGCTCTGGCGCGACGTTACGAATGCCGCCGCTACGGCTATGGCCACCGTCGCCAGATAGATGGCGGCGCGTTTGAGACCGCCGATCGAGCGTCGCGGCATGGCTATGCGCAGGGTTGCCGCCGCCACGAAGAGCGCGATGATTATGATGAAGTATGCTATGTCGACGCTGCGCAGGGCTCCGGCGAACATGTATTCGGCGCGGCCGTTTAGCGAGAGCCAGTATGTTATCTCCGATATCCAGTCCACGTCCTGTCCGATGCTGCCGACATAGCGCATGGCCGCCAGGGCGATGAAGGTGTAGAGTGCGGCCACGACCTGGTACGACGTGAGCGACGACATGAAGAGCCCGACGGCGCAGTAGGTGCATATGAGCAGCCACAGTCCGAAGAACCCTGTCAGCACGGCCGTCCAGTCGAAGTGGGGAACGACCGCGGCGCCGTAGACGATGGCTATGACCGGTACGATGAGCAGGGTCAGGCCGAAGGTTATCGAGGCGAGGTACTTGCCTGCGACGAACTCGAAGCTCGTTATGGGCGACGAGTATGGCAGCTTGATCGAGCCGCTGCTCACTTCGCTGCTTATGAGGCCCATGGTCAGCAGCGGTATGTAGATGTAGAGCGACGAGCTGATCTTCGAGAAGAGCCCGCTGTCCATGAACAGCCGCTGCGTTACGGATATATCGTATTCGTGTCCTGCGACACTCTGCAGCAGGTTCCAGAAACCGTACCCCGTGATGACCGAAAAGACCACCAGTATGAACCACGCGATCGGCGAGAAGAAGAGCGATGCGAGTTCCGTGCGGGCGATTCGTGTAATTGTCTTCATTTCGGCGGCGGGTTACTGGTTGTTGTTGCGGAGTTTACCGGAGAGCTGGGCGAAGATGGTCTCGAGCGAGTGGTGTTCGAGCGATATCTCCTTGAGTCTCCAGCCCTTTTCGATGCTGTGGGCTATGATTCGCTCGGTGATCGAGTCGTCGCCGTCGAAACGTATCTTGAAGAGGCCGTCGCATATGTGCTCGACATTCAGCACATTGGGTATGGCCTTGAGCTCCTCGGCCGCGGGCGGCAGTGCGAACACGACCTTGAGGCTGTTGGGCACGGCGTAGTTGTTGAACTCCTGCATCGAGCCGGAGAAGACCATGTGTCCGTGTTCGATCATTCGTATGTTGTTGCACGTTGCCTGCACCTCGGCCAGGTTGTGGGTCGAGAGCAGTACCGAGTGGTCGACGGCTATCTCCTTGATCAGGCTGCGGATCTCGAGCACCTGGTTGGGGTCAAGACCGTTCGTGGGCTCGTCCAGAACGACGAACGGCGGGTTGTGGACGATCGCCTGCGCTATGCCCACACGCTGCTGGTAACCTCCCGAGAGGTTCTTTATGAGGCGGCGGCTGAAGTGGGCGATGCTGCACTTATCCTTGACGGCATCGACGGCTGCGCGGACCTTTTTGGCCTCGACGCGGCGGAGTACGGCGCAGTGCACCAGGTACTCGTCGACCGTAAGGTCGGGGTACAAGGGCGGTTTCTGCGGGAGGAAGCCTATGAATTTCTTGGCCTCGACCGGATTCTGTCGGAGGTTTATGCCGTTGATGAAGACATCGCCTTCAGTCTGGTTGAGCACTCCGCAGATGATGTTCATCGTGGTCGATTTGCCTGCTCCGTTGGAGCCGAGAAGCCCCATGATGCCGGTGCTGTCGATCGAGAGGTTGATGTCGCGTATGGCCCAGTCGACGCTGTAACGGTGGGACAGGTGCTTGACTTCTACGATTGGCCTGTTTTCCATTTTATTTTATATAAGGTATTGAGAAAAAGTTTGGGTTATGTTCGTACAGTATTATTGCCAGAAACCCTTGAAACAAACGCTGGGGTTTCGACAAAAGTAATCGAATTATGCGATAAAAACAATATTTGTCCGCCCAAAAGTTAGGTTCGCGGG
>DXGW01000086.1 GCA_019113665.1 Candidatus Alistipes excrementipullorum | reverse complement strand
CTCGTACCGCAAGGGGGAGTTCATAGCCATGCAGAACAGTGCATGCCGATCGCTGTTCCTGCTGTGCGAAGGCAGCGTCTACGCCCAGATGGTCAACGACGAGGGGCGTGAAATCACCATTGATTCGCTCTCGGCACCCGATGTGCTGGCTTCGGCTTTCATATTCAGTACCGACGGCATATTCCCGGTTACGATAATAGCCAACAGCGACTGCAAGATGTGGGTGGTAAGCAAGGAGTGTGTGCGTTCGCTGATCGAGAGCGACCGGGCCGTGCTGCGCAATTTTCTGACCATACTCTCCGACCACAGTCTTTTTCTGAACAGCAAGGTGCACCAGTTTGCCTTGCAGACGTTGTCGTCGCGTGTGTTGGGTTACCTCAGGCAGAACGAAGCGATACGCAATCTTCAGGAGACGGCCTATATGATGGGTGTGGCGCGGCCGTCGTTGTCGCGCACGCTTGCACAACTGGTGCGGCAGGGGGTGGTACGCAAAACAGAGAATGGCTATATGCTCGTGTGACGAGGCCGGAGATATGCAAAAAAAGAAAACCGTCGGATATTTCCGACGGTTTTCTTGTGCCCAGGACGAGACTCGAACTCACACGGCCGTAATTAGCCACTACCCCCTCAAAGTAGCGTGTCTACCAATTCCACCACCTGGGCTTACTACTTTTGAGCGTGCAAATATATTGACTATTTTGCGTTCTCGCAAATTTTTCGGACAATTTTTTGCATTATGCCCGATAAATTCTTGCAGGAGACCTATCGCAACGTCATTTCGTCGAGCAGATACGATGCTCCGCCTATGCGGTCGATGACGAAGAGGACGTATCGAATGTCAACCGATATGTTGCGGCATTTCTCCGGGTCGAACTCCACGTCGCTCATGGTCGAACGCCATGTGCGGTCGAAGTTTATGCCTACAAGCTCGCCGCGTCCGTTGATGATCGGCGAACCGGAATTTCCGCCCGAGGTATGGTTCGTCGCGAGGAAACATACCGGTACGCTCATGTGGCCGTTGAGCTCGACGCCCCAGCGTCCGTAATCCTTGGCCGCCCATGCGTCACGCAGTGCCTGCGGCACGTCGTAATCGTAAATCTCGGGGTTGTCCTTGGCGATGATGCCTTCGAGAGTGGTGTTACAGCGGTGGTATTCGCCGTCGGCATACTCGTATCCCGCAACCGATCCGTATGCAACGCGCAGCGTAAGGTTGGCGTCGGGGTAGAACGGCCTCTCCTTGTCCCACTCCATCAGCGCCTTGAGGTAGGGACCGTACCAGCGCTTGATATCCTTGAGGTCGCTCAGGTTGCGGGCACGGTATTCGCGTGGATAGTTATCGGTGACAACCTTGCGGAAGTCGGCTGCCGGGTCGTCGGCCGTGATTCCGGCGACACTCTCCTCGCTGCCGGCCAGCGAGTTGTCGTATATGTAGTCGATATAGGCGTCGGTCGAGCCATGCCGCTCTATCCTTTCGGCCAGCGCTTGAGGCATTCGCCCGTCAGGAACGCGTTTCTCGAACTCGGCAAGCATGGCTTTGGCCAGCGCACGGTCGGTTTCGAGGTCGAAATCCTTGTAGTAGCGGGCCATGGTGTTGCTGCCCTGACCCTTGAGCGCCCGTTCGGCCATCTGCGGCAGTTCGAGGGGCATGAGCGTCTCGGCATACAACTCGTAAAGGTAGTAGTTCTCCTCCTGTCGTGCGTATGCCGCCCGCATCGAGTCGAGAAGACCGGCATATTGCGGCTTGTCGGCGGCCCATGCGGCAAAACGGCGCTCGTAGTCGCGTTTCTTGTCGACCGTACCCAGACGCTTTATGCCCAGCACCTCGCCCTGCCATTTCTTCCATGCATTGGCTACGGCGGCGTGTTTGGCCGCATACTGTATGCGCAGTTTGGGATCACTGGCCTGTGCTGCCGAGATGATGTCGAGGCGTTTCGTGCGCAGGGCTATCTTCATCGGGTCCGAAACATTTGCTATGTAGTCGACGGCATCGGAGATCACATACTCCTGCGTGTTGCCCGGGAATCCGTATATCATCGTGAAATCGCCCTCACCGACCCCCTTGGTCGAGACGGGCAGGTGCCTTGCCGGTTTGTAGGGGACGTTGTCCGGCGAGTATGCGGCGGGCTGGTTGTCCTTGCCGGCATAGACGCGGAAAACGGAGAAGTCTCCCGTATGGCGCGGCCATATCCAGTTGTCGGTGTCGCCGCCGAACTTGCCTATCGACGATGGCGGGGTGCCTACCAGACGCACGTCGCTGAACCGGCGATAGACGAAGAGAAACTGCTGGTTCCCGTAGTACATGTCCTCGATCGAGGCGTAATAACCCTTGCCCTCGGCTGCGGCCGCGTCGATGATGGCCTTGCGCTCCTCGCCTGCGGCCAGACGGCCTGTTACGTCCTCCATGCGGACGAGAAAACTGACGGTAAGGCCCTCGCACGGCAGTTCCTCGGCTCGCGACATGGCCCAGAATCCGTATGTGAGATAGTCGTGTTCGACGGACGAGAGGCGCTGTATGGCATCGTATCCGCAATGGTGGTTCGTGAGCAGCAGCCCTTCGGCCGAAACAAGTTCGCCGGTGCAGCCGCCGCCGAAGAGTACGACGGCGTCCTTGAGCGAGGCCTTGTTTATGTCGTAGATGTCTTTGGCTGTCAGGCGGAACCCTTTCGAGCGCATCTCCTTGATGCGTGACGATATGAGGCTCGGCAGCCACATGCCTTCGTCGGCCATCGACTCCAGCGAGAACATTGCTGCAGCAAGCAGCACAAGCATTTTCTTCATCATTGCAGTTCGGTAAAATCGTTCAGTTCGGTATAAAGTTTCTGTACGGGCAGGCCCATGACATTGTAGAACGAGCCTTCGATCCGTTCGATGGCCACGTAGCCTATCCATTCCTGTATGCCGTATGCCCCGGCCTTGTCGTACGGGCGGAAGTTGTCGACATAGTATGCGATCTCCTCGTCCGTCATCTCGCGGAACCGTACCGAGGTCTCGGACTTGAACGTACGCGTCGCCCTGGCCGAGCGCAGTGTCACGCCGGTTATGACCGTATGTTCGCGTCCCGACATGAGGCGCAGCATGGCTGTTGCGTCGTCGCGGTCGGCCGGCTTGCCCAGTACGCGTCCGCCGACCACAACGGTCGTGTCGGCCGTGACGAGTATCTCGTTGTCGGCGAGCGGTT
This sequence comes from Candidatus Alistipes excrementipullorum, assembly GCA_019113665.1. Taxonomy (GTDB): domain Bacteria; phylum Bacteroidota; class Bacteroidia; order Bacteroidales; family Rikenellaceae; genus Alistipes; species Alistipes excrementipullorum. The sequence goes on along the minus strand of DXGW01000086.1, from coordinate 3,940 downwards.
GCGGGTAGGTGCGGCTCTTGAGCTCGGAAAGATATGCGGCCACATCGCCTGCGGGCATCGTTGCGGGGTATCTCTCTTCGTACTCGTATGTGTCGGCGAGTGTGAACGATAACCCGGTGCCTTCGATCAGCTGCCGGCGGCGCGGCGAATGCGATGCGAGAATCAGTCGTATGCCTGCAAGTTTGTCGTGAAGGAGCATTGCGGTAACAGGTTTTTGCAAAGATAAGAAAAGCATGGCGCAGAGACAAACGAAACCCGAAAGTTTTCCGCTTCGCACTGTTTTTGCAGTTCGGATATGGCCGGCTACAGTCCGCGTCTGTATGCCGGCAGACCACGATGGCAGTCTCCTCGGAACTATCGTTTGGCCCGGGCTGTTTCGACATCGCTTCTGTGGGCCAGAGCCCATGCGACGAGCGAGTCGAGATGGGGAATCAGAGTCTCGCCGAGTTCCGTCATGCTGTACTCCACGCGCGGCGGTATCTCGGCATATACGTGCCGCGAGATGTAGCCGTCGGTTTCGAGCGTGCGCAATGTCGTGGTAAGCATCTTCTGCGAGATGTCCGGTATGGCTCGGCCCAACTCGCCGAAGCGTATGACCCCGCGTTCGTGAATGGTCGACAGTATCAGCATCGACCATTTGTCTCCGAAACGGTCGAGTATGTGCCGTACGGGGCAAAATCCGTCATAGCTCCTTTTTGTCATTTTTTTTGAAAAAATTGCTTTCCGAATCCGCTGTCAGATAGTAATACTAACTTCCGGGTAACTATCTGCGGTCGGCGTAACTACTTGTTTTACAAAAACTCTCTTTTTAACTTTGTCACGACAAAAGTAAGTAATGGGTGCCAAATATGCAAGTCGTGTATTGACAAACTATAAAACTGGAATTATGAAAGAGATTAAAAAAATTGCAACCGCCGACAACTTTACGGCGGTGAACGTGGGACGGTTGTCTGATCTGGGGGATTACGAGATGTCGCTCGGCGCAGATGTGCATATCGACGGCAAGGTGTTCTGTGGGGCCGCTGTTGGTGCTACCGGTGCCGAGTTTTCTTTTCAGTTGTTCAAACCGCACACCGAAACAGGGTTCCTCCATACACATGCAACTCATGAGGAGCTCTATTTCTTCCTCTCGGGCAACGGCGAGTTTCAGGTGGACGGAGAGATTTTCCCTGTTACCGAAGGCAGTGTCGTCAGGGTTGCCCCTGCCGGCCGCCGTTCCGTGCGCAATAACGGTGATGAGCCCCTGACCATGCTTTGCGTGCAATACCGCGGCGGTACGTTCTCTTCTGAAGACGCGGCCGACGGCAAAATTCTCGCAGAGAAGGTGGTGTGGTAACCGTGTATTACAATGAAATCAGCCCCGGTCTACCGAAAGACCGGGGCTGATTTCATTTGACTATTTTATTCCGCCACGGGGAACATCGAGATGTGGAATTTCGACGAGGCGTATGGCGTAAGCGTTATCTTCGCCGGCTTGCCGCCCTTGACCTTCTCTTCGGGCATTGGGCTTGTCGGTGTCGGACGCCAGTCGAACTCTACGGCGTCAACCTCAAGTGCAATCGGGGCGTCGTAGCACCAGAAGTCGCTCTCCGAAACGGGACGGCGTACGACCTTCGCCTCGGCAACCTTGGCCGGGTCGAGTGCATAGTTCCATTTCTGGCCTTCAACCTGCTTGTTGGGGTTCTCGTCCTTGAGCGGCAGGGCCATGAGCAGCGGTCCGTAATATACGCATGCGTACGGGGCATTTATGTCGGTACGTTTGGCGATGGGACGGTTGTTGCGGAAGTGCGGCGTCTGCGGGAACGATGTCTCGTTGCCTTCGACTACACGGATCTCCATGTTGAGCGTAAGCGTCACCTTGTCGCCCTGTTTCCACTTGCGGTCTATGCGCAGCAGGTTGCCCTCGCGTACGATCTCGGCATTCTCGCCCGCATTGACGTCATACTCTTCGCACCACTGCGGGATACGCATGTAGAGCGGGAAACTGACGGGTTTCTCGGGATTGACTTCGAGTGTTATGGTCTCGTCATAGGGGTAGTTCGTGGTTTCGATTATCTCGACATGGGTGTCGTGCTTTCCGGCAACGCCGTTGAAGCGCGACGGTCCGTAGAGCGATGCCAGCACGCCGTGGTCCTTCGTTCCGAGCCACATGTGCATGATGTAGTAGGGGATTATGCGGTTGCAGTTGCCGGCGCAGCAGAGCACTTCATGTCCGAACGGGCGGTAGTAATAGCTTTCGGTGGTTCCCATCACGAGCGAATAGGGGTCGTGGGGAATGTCTGCCGGGAAGACTCCCTCGACATGGTTCGGGGCCTGGTAGTACGATACGAGTTTCATGTCGCGCGAGAAGACGTTCGATGCACCGTTGATGAAGACCGACTCGATGTAGTCGGCATAGCGCAACTCGCCCGTGATTTCGAGCAGTTTCTCGTAGCTCCACTCGGCTGTGGTGATGTTGCACGATTCGGTGTGGCGGGTCGAACCGATGCCTGCCAGGTGCTCCTCGCTCGAGAAGGCTCCGTATGGCAGCAGGTGGTTCTTGCGCATCGAGTCGTATCCGGCCTGCGACACTTCGAGCAGCGTACGGTCTCCCGTAACCAGATAGAGTTCTGCCGGGAAGCGGAAGTCTTCGGATACGGCTACACCGTGATCGGCCTTCATGCCGTTCTTGTGCAGATCCTCCATGCGGCTGATGAAGTGGGGATTACGGCTGACGGCGCGGAGCGAGTCGAGGAACGACTCCTTGCCGGTCAGGCGGTACATTTCGATCATGGGCTCGATCTGCGCGAATCCGCTGTGACCCTTGCGCTGGTTGATATAGGGGTGTATGGGAATGTTCGTATAGCCTTTGACCAGTGCGTCGATGATTTTCGGGTTGCCCGTAGCCTGATAGTACCCGAGCAGTGCGCGGGCCATGTGCGAGCATGCCCAGTTGTTGAAGCGGTGCTGCTTGACCTCTACCGAGTCGACGGCTGCGTCGGTCCAGAAGACGAACGCCTTGCGCGGAGAGGCCAGAATGCTGTCGACAACGATATTCATGCGGCGGTTGACCTTTTCGACAAGAGGCTTGTTGTCGGTGATGTATGCCAGTCTTACGGCGCCGTCCAGCCAGTAGGCGCACTGCTCGAGCGGCCAGCCCGTAGCGTTCTTGCGTATGCCGCGTCCGGTGAATATTTCGCCGGTCCAGCCTTTGCCGAAGGTGTCGTTCACTTCGTCAAGATGGCCTGTGATGCCTTCGGCGGCCATGTCGGCCCATGATTTGAGCCACCCTTCGGGTTTGATGGCTCCCAGCGAGAACGGAACGTATTCGGGAGCCAGGAGTTCGCGGTTGTCGATGGAGGCGTCGCGTCGCGCCTTGAAATCCTCGTCAAGTCGGTCCCCGGAGGAACAACCGGCGAGCGTGGTCGCAGCTAAAATCAGTGTCAGCAGTTTTTTCATAAGTCCGGTAATTATTATGAGTTAGTTATCTTATGTCGAAATCGAGCAGCGCATGGCCTTCGAGCGTGGCACGCAGGTTGTCGCCGACATGGACAGGCCCGACTCCCGGGGGCGTGCCCGTGTAGATGAGGTCGCCCATGCGCAGCGTCATGTAACGCGACACGTGGCTGATGATCTCGTCGACGCTGAATATCATCTGCGACGTATTGGCGCTCTGCCGTACCTCGCCGTTCACCTCCAGTCTGAAATTGAGGTTGCCGATACTCCCGAGTTCGGCCAGCGGAACGAACTGCGGCGATATGGCTGCCGAGTGGTCGAAGCATTTCGACGCCTCCCACGGCAATCCCCCGGCTATGGCCTGCCGTTGCAGGTCGCGGGCCGTGAAGTCTATGCCGAGCCCCACCTCGTCATAACAGCGGCGCGCGAAGCGGCGGTCGATGCACTTGGCCAGACGGTTGATCTTAACCACAAGCTCGCACTCGTAATGTATCTCTCGCGAGAA
>DXGW01000085.1 GCA_019113665.1 Candidatus Alistipes excrementipullorum | reverse complement strand
GCAAACCCAACAATAAATAAACCAAACCTAAACTTTTATCCATGATTACCAAACGTTTTTTCTCGCTGTTGTTCACAGCCTTAATCGCAACCGCAGCACACGGAGCCACAAACGAAGAGCCCGCAGTGACCGTAATCCCGCAACCCGTAAAGATGACCGTGGAGAAGGGACATTTCGACCTGAAACCGTCGACAGCCGTAATCCTCGGATTCGAGGACGAAAAGATGGAGTGCGCCACCGATTTCCTGAACGAAGTGGCGGAACCGATCTTCGGCACGAAACTCAAGGTAGCCACCGGCAAGACAAAGAAGGGTGCCATCAACATCACGCGTGACGAATCCCTCGGCGAGGAGGCATACCGGCTCGAAGTTGGGAATAAGGGAATCAACATCGAGGCTTCGACCTCTCACGGAGTATTCTACGCGTTCCAGACATTGCGCCAGCTCATACCCGTAGAGATGCTCAAGAGCGGCAATGCCAAGTCGGTAGAGATTCCGGCCGTGGCAATCGAAGACAAACCGCACTTCTGGCATCGCGGCGTGATGTTCGACATCTGCCGACACTTCTTCACCGTCGACCAGGTAAAGGAGGTGATCGACATGGCGGCAATGCACAAGATGAACCGTCTGCACTGGCACCTGACCGACGACCAGGGCTGGCGCATCGAGATAAAGAAATATCCCAAACTCACCGAAATAGGCAGCGTGCGTGAGGATTCTCAGGTTCCCGGCACACACCATCAGGTAAATTGCAAGATGGAAGGCAAGCCCTACGGCCCATACTTCTACACACAGGACCAGATCCGCGAGGTGGTGAAATACGCCGCTGACAGATTCATAACGGTCGTACCCGAAATCGAGATTCCGGGCCACTCCGTAGCGGCTCTGGCAGCATATCCCGAGCTCGGCTGCACCGGCGAACAGTACAAGGTCCGCACGATCTGGGGTATCTCCGAGGAGGTGGCATGCCCCGGCAAGGAGAGCACTTTCAAGTTCTGGGAGGACGTTCTCTCGGAGGTACTCGACCTCTTCCCGTCGGAGTACATACATATCGGAGGTGACGAATGCCCGCGCGTAGCATGGGAGAAGTGCCCCGCATGCCAGGCGAGAATCAAGGCCGAGGGCCTGCAGAACGAAGATGAGCTGCAGACATACGTGAACCACCGCATCGAGAAGTTCCTGAACGACCACGGCCGCAAGATGATCGGCTGGGACGAGATTCTCAAGGGAGGCGTATCGCCTACGACAACCGTAATGTCGTGGCGCGGATCCAAAGGCGGAATCGCTGCCGCAAAGGCCGGCAACACCGTCATAATGACCCCGAACACGCACTGCTATCTCGACTATCCCCAGGGCAAGGACAAGACCATCGAGCCTCCGTTCGGCGAACGCCGTCCGGACCGTCCGCACTACCTGCCCCTGGAGAAGGTATATGCACTCGATCCCTATGACCAGCTGACGGAAGACGAGCAGAAATATGTGATCGGCGTTCAGGGCAACCTCTGGACCGAGCACATCGCAACGTTCGACCACGTACAGTACATGCTTCTGCCCCGCATGGTAGCCATCGCCGAGGTCGGCTGGAACTACGAGGGCAAGGATTTCGACCGTTTCACGACGAACATGAAACGCATGTTGAAGCTGTACGACGCCTACGGATACAAATATGCCGTATCCTACTGGCGTGAGAATGGCAAACTGTAAGAGACGATACAGAGCCAATAAATATATATTGAAATGAAAAGCAAGTATTCATTACCCAAGGACGGAGGATTGAATCTCAACGCTGTTCCGCGCGATATAATCCACCGTTATGAAAAGATACCCACTTCGATCTACAAGAGTGAGTACGAAGGCGTAAAGTATGTCGCAGACCAGATCGTCAAGATGATCAAGGACTACGAACAGCGGAATCAGAGCGACGAATTCAGCGGCGCACCCGATCCGTTCGTTCTCGGACTTACGACGGGACGTACTCCGCTGGGCCTCTACCGTGAACTCGTCAACCGCTACGAGAAGGGAGAGATCAGCTTCCGCAACGTTGCGGTATTCAGCCTCGACGAGTTCTACCCCATCTCCGCACAGGAGGTGCAGAGCCGTAATTTCCGCATTCACGAGGACTTCCTCAACCACATCGACATTCAGCCCGAAAACGTACACCTTCCCGACGGAACCGTACCCATCGGCAAGGTATCGGAGTACTGCGCATCTTATGACAAGGCCATACGCCGCATTCACCTGATGATAATCGGCGTCGGCGAGCAGGGTCAGGTAGGATTCAACGAGCCGGGCTCGTACGCCAAGTCGCGCACACGTCTGGTACAGCTCTCATACAACTCGCGCAAGATCCAGTCCGGAGCCTTCGGAGGCCTTGAAAAGACCCCGTCGATGGCCATAACCCTCGGTCTGAGCACCGTTGCCCGCGCCGAGAAGATAATCCTGATGGCATGGGGCGAGGAGAAGGCCGATGTCATTCAGAATGTGGTCGAGGGCGAGGTTACGGACCAGATTCCGGCAACTCACCTGCAGTCGCACCCCAATATCGAGGTCGTTATCGACGAGAATGCCGCCCAGCAGCTCACGTGCGAGCAGACCCCGTGGCTCGTCGGCACCTGCGACTGGACGCCGAAGTTCATACGCAAGGCCGTGGTATGGCTGTGCGGCGTTGTGAACAAACCGATATTGAAACTCACCTACGACGACTATATCGAGAACTCGCTCGGCGACCTGCTCGAAAAGTCGGGCTGCACGTACGACAAGATCAACATCGACGTCTTCAACGACCTGCAGCACACCATAACCGGCTGGCCCGGAGGCAAGCCCAATGTCGACGACTCGACACGCCCGGCACCTTCGATGCCCTACCCCAAGCGCGTGGTCATATTCTCACCCCACCCCGACGACGACGTCATCTCGATGGGCGGAACATTCCACCGACTGGTACAGCAGGGTCACGACGTACACGTGGCATACGAGACTTCAGGCAACGTGGCCGTATATGACGACGTGGTACTGCAGAACATCGACACGGCCCGCGAGCTCGGCTACGGCGACCGTTTCGACGAGATAGAACACATAATCGCCACCAAACGCAAGGGCGAACCCGAGCCCCGCGCGCTGCTCGACCTCAAGGGAGCCATTCGCCGCGCCGAGGCACGCGCCGCATGCCGCACGCTCGGGCTGAACGACCGTACCAATGCCCACTTCCTCAACCTGCCGTTCTATGAGACGGGCGGCATCAAGAAGGGCGAGCTGACGGAGAAGGACATCAACATCATCGTCGAGCTGCTGCGCAAGGTCAAACCGCACCAGATATACCTGGCAGGCGACCTTTCGGACCCGCACGGCACACACCGCGTATGCGCCGAGGCCGTACTGGCCGCTCTCGAGGTTGTCGATGCCGACGATTGGGTAAAGGATTGCCACATATGGCTCTACCGCGGTGCTTGGCAGGAGTGGGATCTCGGCATGGTCGACATGGCAGTGCCCCTCTCGCCCGACGAGATGATCAAGAAACGCCACGCCATCTACCGCCACCTCTCGCAGAAGGACATCATGCCCTTCCCGGGTGCTGACAAGCGCGAGTTCTGGCAGCGCGCCGAGGAGCGCACGCAGAACACCGCCCGCATGTACGACAAGCTGGGCATGGCCGAATATCAGGCAATCGAGGTATTTGTCAAGATGCGTTAGGCATGCGAATTGCGCAAACTGAAGAAAACAATATTGAATCATGAGACTGATAATTGAAGAAAACGATGCGGCCGTCGGACGTTGGACTGCCGAATATATCGCCGGCAAGATCAACGCCCACAAGGGAGACCGTCCCTTCGTTCTCGGCCTGCCGACAGGATCGACGCCGCTCAGCACCTACCGCGCACTTATCGAGATGAACAAGGCCGGCAAGGTATCGTTCGCCAACGTGGTGACGTTCAATATGGACGAGTATGTAGGGCTGCCCGAGGAGCACCCCGAAAGCTACCATTCGTTCATGTGGAACAACTTCTTCAGCCACGTGGATATCAAACGTGAGAATGTAAATATCCTCAACGGCAACGCCGAGGACCTTGTAGCCGAATGCGAGGCATACGAGCGCCGCATCGAAGCGGCCGGAGGCATCGACCTGTTCATGGGAGGTGTAGGCGAAGACGGCCACCTGGCCTTCAACGAGCCTTTCTCGTCGCTCGTGTCGCGTACGCGCATCAAGACCCTGACCGAGGATACGCGCATTGTCAACTCGCGCTTCTTCGGCGGTGACGTGAACCAGGTTCCGAAGCTCGCCCTCACGGTCGGCGTAGGTACGGTCATGTCGGCCAAGGAGGTGGTTATCCTGGCTGTAGGCCACAAGAAGGCACGCGCCCTGCGTCACGCCGTCGAGGGGTCGTTCAGCCATGCATGGACGATCACGGCCCTGCAGATCCACCCCAAAGGCATCATCGTATGCGACGAGGCCGCCACGGACGATCTGAAGGTAAGCACCTACAAATACTTCAAGGACATAGAGAAGGAGAATCTTTAATCGATCTCCTGACGATACGGACGAGGGGCCGGTTGCAATGCAACCGGCCCCTCGAATTATTGCTGTGACGAAATGTCTACTTACTGCGGCGACGCGACTTTTTGGACGGCTGGTCATCGCCGTTGTCCTGCGCCTTGAAGATGGCGCGTATCTCGCCGTTGTTGAGCAGCAGCAACATGTCGGCATCGATCTCGTAGTGCGTGGCAGCATCGAGTTCGGAGAACATTGTCTGTTCGCTGTCGGCATTGGGGCAATACATACGCGTGGAGGCTATGGTCCCGACGCTCAAAGCACGTTTATCCGTAGCCGACCACTCGGCCGTAAACCTGTTGCAGGCACCTATGCCTGAAAGGCGTCCGTCACTTCCGAAAGTTACGTTGAAAAGCGAATCGGCAAACGACACGTCATTGCCGCGAAGCTGCTGCAGATGCCATACCGTTCCTTCGAGAGGTTTGGCATATCTGGCACTGAACCGGCAGGGGCAGCACCCCGCAGCCGCCGACACGGCAGCCAGTACCACCAGGGAGATTGCAATACTCTTTTTCATCTCTGTTATTCAATTTCACGTCTGTTCAACAAGGCATGTGTAATTGTCAGTTCATCGACATACTCCAGTTCGTCGCCGAAACCTATACCACGGGCTATTGTCGTAACCTTCACGTCGGGAAAGCGGCGCAGCCGGTTCTTGATATAGAAAAGCGTGGTCTCGCCCTCGACCGAGGTCGATATGGCCAGTATCACCTCGCGTATGCCGCCCCGAGCCACATTGTCGACAAGCATGTCGATCTTCAGGTCCGAAGGGGCGATTCCCTGCATGGGCGATATCACCCCGCCGAGGACATGGTACAGGCCCCTGTACTGGTGCGTATTCTCGATCGACATCAGATCGGCGACCTGCTCGACGACACAGACGGTCGAACGGTCGCGAGAAGGGTCGGAACATATGGGGCAAACCTCCTCGTCCGAGAGGTTGTTGCAATGCGAACAATAGCGTATGTCTCGGCGGAAACGGTCTATGCTCGACGTCATGTCGGCTACCGACTCCGCGTCCATCTTCAATATGTGCATAGCCAGGCGCAGGGCCGTACGTCGGCCTATACCGGGCAGTTTCGACAACTCGCCGACAACATCGCTCAACAGTCTGGACATCGCACGCAGGATTTATATTCGTTCGATCTTGGAGCTCTCGATCCACCCCTTCTTGCCGTCGGCGATAACTATCTCGCTCCATTGGTCAAGGGTATCGACGACACGTACCGACGTACCCTCATGTATCACGAAGAGGTCGGTGGCCGAATTATCGGGCGAACTCTTGACCGGGGCGGCATTGCTCATGACGACAGCCTCTGCACGGTCGATCATGTCGCGCCGCTCGGCTGCGGCAAACCATGTCGTTACGATGAAGAGTACGATGGCGACAAGCATACCGTAAAATCCGGCCTTGCGTGCCGAAAGCCGCTGCGACAACATGTATAGCAGTCCGAGGACAAGCACCAGCGTCAGGAAACCGAGCGAAATGAAGGTCCATGCCCGGCAGCTGAATGCATTGCGCATGGAACGCACCCACGTCTTGACAAAGAACTCGGGCACGCTTTCGATACGGTCCTTGGTATAGCTTTCGGCAATGGCCAGGTTATGGCGTATGTCGTCGTTCGACGGCGAGAGAATGAGCGCCCGCTTGTAGAAGAGTATCGATTTGCCGATCTCACCTGTCTTGAAATAGGCGTTGGCCAGGTTGTAGTAGAGCTTCATCGAAAAGAGACCCTCGTCGAGTATGCTCTCATAGAGCCGTACGGCACCGGCATAGTCCGAATTGAGATAGGCCTCGTTTGCCTGCGTCCACAATGTTTCCGCATCGGCGGCGGCCGGAACATCGGCCGATTGAGCTGCCGGAACGGCTGCCTGCTGCGGCACCGTAGCAAGCGAATCGCTCTGCTGCGCCCATACCGGCGCGGTCATGAATATTGCCGTTATGATTAAGAATATCCTTTTCATTGTCATTCTACCGTTTGATTGTCGACTCGATATGCGATATTATGTTGATGCCTTCGGTATAGACATCGTTCATCTGCGCCGACGTCGAAGGCGAATACTGCGCCTCGTCACACTGCGAGATTATGGCCGTAAAGCGCGCAGCCTCCTCGGCCGATATGCCGCGCTTCTGCAACTCCTCGCGTACGTTCTCCTTGGTAAGGTTGGCCAGCGGAATGTTGAACTTGTCGCTCATGTAACCCCACAGGGCCTTGAGCATCTCCTCGTAGAAGGCATGGCGGTCGTCGGACTTCATGTATCTGGCAGCTGCACGGAAACGCTGTACCGCCACCTTGTTTGCCCGGCGCCCCCTCACCAGAACGACATTCTTGCGCTCGCGTATGCGGCGGCCGATATATACATAGGCTATAACGGCCAGGCACAGCAACCCCAATACAGAGCAGAAATATGCAACGCTGAATATGGCCGGACGCTCATGGCTCTGCAGGCCGGGCTTGTCCAACTTGATGAAGCGTATGTCGTTGCCCAGCAGGCGGACGTCCTCCTTCGACGATGTGGTCACGACCTGCGGTGACGAACCGCCGCTCGCATCGGGTGTAACCACCATGGTGAAGGGTTTGGAGAGCAGCGTCTCGTAACGCATGTGCTCGGGATCGAAATAGACGAACTCGACGGGCTGTACGGTATATTCGCCTTCGGCCCGTGCGATGAAGGGATATTCGAACTCACGGTAACCTGTCGTGCCGCTGCCCGACGACTTGAACGACTCGGTCGTCTTGACCTGATACTGTTCGAACGAGGTGGGCAGTTCGAGTTTCGGGGCCTGTATGAATGCCAGGTTGCCGGCACCCGAAATCCTCACCTTGTAAGTCGAAGCGGAATTGGCGGTGAGATTGGTTGCTGCCGGCTCCGCCTCCATTGAGAACTTGCCGACGGCTCCGCCGAAACCTGCGGGAGCACCGGCCGGCAACTCCTTGACGTCGACCGTTATGCGCGGCGTCTTCAATTCACGCTTGACGTTGTATATCTCGCGTCCCGTGCCGAAAAACGGGTCGTAGTTCTGGCTGTTCTGCACGATGACCTGCACCAGTGCCGTCATCTCGACGGGATCGATCACCAGCTTGCCCGACTGCTGCGGGTAGAGCAGGTACTCGATAAGCGTATACACCTCGTAAACCTTGCCGTTGTAAGTCTCGCGGTTGGGGACGGTCTCGGTATCGAGCTGCTGTGTCCAGAAACCGTTGAACGAAGGCATTTTCTGCACGCTGTAATCGACGAGGCTGACACGGTTGTAGAGCTTCAGGGCCGCACGTATGGGCTCTCCCTTGTACACTGTCGACCGCGAAAGGTTCAGACGCAGCAACAGGTCGTCATCAGCGATCTTGCCCTGTGCCTGGGTTTCGAACGATGCGCCGTCGTTTCCGCTCTGGTTGCCGCCTGCCGGTTGCTGCTGGCCGCCCTCCTTCACCTCAACCTGCGTCGGCCGGGTCGAATAGGAGGTCCCGTCGACCTCGATGGTTGCCGACCCTATCTCGAACGTTCCGCTCTTCTGCGGCAGCAACACATAGGTGATCGTATAGCTTACGCTCTTGGACATCTTGCCGTTGATGTACTGTATGGAGGAACCGCGCGAAGTCACGGGGCCCGCCAGCACATCGAAACCCGAGAAATCCGGAGCCGTAAACGAATTGTCGTCGGGCGTGGCATTCAGCGCAAACTCAACCCTGAACGTCTCGCCTACCGAGACGATCATCGGCACGTTCACCTCGAATGTAACCTTTTCGGCAGCAAACGCAGTGATGCCCGCAAGGAGCATCACCATCGTCATGAATATTCTTCTGAAAACTCTTTTCATCGTCATTTTGCACTTCATCGTGTTAACGCAAAAGGTTCGTTTTTATTGTACGTCCCGCACAGGCAATCGCAAATGCCGCATTATCCGGGACTTCTCCTCCTTTTTCATCGGTGCGGTCGGGCTATCCGGCACCCTGAGATGCCGTGACGCCCGACCGTACCAGTTCATATATCCGCAATCCGGACGGGGCCTGCGGCGACGGTTACCAAACCGTCAATGCAAACTCCGCTCCATTGCCTTGTCAGTGCTTGAAATCAGCGAAGAAATCGTTGCCCTTGTCATCGACAATGATGAACGCAGGGAAGTTCTCGACGTAGATCTTGCGCACCGCCTCCATTCCCAACTCGGGGAAGTCCACAACCTCGACGCTCTTGATCGAGTTCTTGGCCAGAATGGCTGCCGGACCTCCGATCGAACCGAGATAGAATCCGCCGTTGGCCTTGCAGGCATCGGTTACGGCCTGGCTGCGGTTGCCCTTCGCAACCATCACCATCGAGCCGCCGTGCTTCTGGAACAGGTCGACATAGGGATCCATACGTCCTGCAGTCGTGGGGCCGAAGCTGCCCGACGGCATGCCTTCCGGAGTCTTGGCCGGGCCGGCATAATATACGGGGTGTTTCTTGAAGTATTCGGGCATGGGTTTGCCTTCGTCGAGCATCTGCTTGATGCGGGCGTGGGCTATGTCTCGTGCCACAATGAGCGTTCCCTTGAGGTTCAGACGCGTCTTGATCGGATATTTGGTCAGGATCGCACGCACCTTGTCCATACCCTCGTCGAGGTCGATGTCGACAGCCGGGGACATTGCCGGAGCCTCCTTCGGCAGGAAGTGTGCGGGGTTCTTCTCGAGCTGCTCGAGGAAGATTCCCTCGGGAGTGATCTTGGCCTTGATGTTACGGTCGGCCGAACAGCTTACGCCGATGGCTACGGGACACGAAGCCGCATGACGCGGGGCACGGATCACGCGCACGTCATGAACCAGATACTTGCCGCCGAACTGGGCGCCTACTCCGCTCTTGCGGCAGATGTCGAGAATCTTCTGCTCCCATTCGAGGTCGCGGAAGCAGCGTCCGCCCTCATTGCCCGAAGTCGGAAGATGGTCGAGATAGCCGGCCGAAGCCTTCTTGACGGTCGAAAGGCACATCTCGGCAGAGGTACCGCCGATGCATACGGCCAGGTGATATGGCGGGCATGCCGACGTTCCGAGGTCCTTGATGTGC
>DXGW01000084.1 GCA_019113665.1 Candidatus Alistipes excrementipullorum | reverse complement strand
TGCCGCTCCTGACGTGATATTCATGGACGTGGAGCTGTCGGACGGCATGTGCTTCGACATCTTCAACCAGGTGGAGATATCGGCCCCGGTCATAATCACCACGGCATACGACAACTATGCCCTGCGCGCCTTCAAGGTGCACAGTATCGACTACCTGCTCAAGCCGATCGACCCCGAGGAGCTGCGCAATGCCGTCGGCCGCTGCCGTGCCGCTGCAAAGCACCCGATGGACATAGAGTCCCTGCGGGAAATACTCATGGGCGGCGAACCGGCATACCGCCCGCGTTTCATAATGCGCCTGGGCGACAAGATCATAATCGTTCGCAGTGACGACGTGGCATATTTCTATGCCGAGGACAAGAGCACCTTCCTCGTGACAACCGAAGGCAAGCGTTATGTCATGGACATGTCGCTCGACGCCGTCTCCGATGAGGTCGATCCCCGCCGTTTCTTCCGCATATCGCGCAACTGTACGGTGTCGATAAACTCCATCGGCGACATCAGCAAGCATCTGAGCAACCGCCTGAAGGTGACGCTCAATCCTCCGGCCGATTTCGAAGTATTCGTCAGCCGTACGCGTACGGCCGATTTCCTCGACTGGATTGCCGGAAAATGACGGTGGACGGTCTTTTCGGCTCGGTGCCCATAATGGGATAATTGTCCGGTATTGTATCCCGTACGGTCCTGTCGGGATTGTTTGGAATGCGCTTTGCCGTTATGGCGGTGATGGTGGGCAAACTGCAATACAACTGGGATCTCGTATGCGCCAATCTGCTGTTCGGCGCGAACTTCTCATTTTATGTCTCTCTGACGCGCTACTGGCTGGACTTCAGGCAGATATTCATGTTGCAGGTGCTTGCCTCGGCACTGTTCTTCATTCCGTTCGCCCTCTTCTCGAAAAGGTCGTACCGCATAACATGGCGCGATTTCGGTCGGGTCTTCATCGTCGCCCTGCTGGTGATATACGGGTGGATGTACATGCTGCTGTGGGGCGCCTCGCATACCAATCCCATCGACGCCTCGACCATATCGACGCTGGGGCCCGTGTTCACATTGATTGCCGCGCATGTCATGAGCCGCAGCCGGATCTCCTTCGCCCGCATCGCCGGTGTGGTGTTCGCCCTGGCCGGCGCGGCTGTGCTGATCTTCGACAAGGGCGTGCTCGTCGCACGCGGCAGTGAGGGGTACGGCAATGCACTCGTGCTGGCGGCCGTGGTGGCCATAGCCGTCAATACGGTCATAATCAAACCGCAGCTGCGGCGTCTCGGGACACTTGTGGTGATGGGGTGGTACTATATAATAGGACTGTGCATTACGGCGCCGTTTTTCTGGCGCTATGTCTCCTCGACCGATTTCCTGCGACTGCCGCTCTCCGCGCTGACCGAACTGGCCTACATACTGCTGTTGGGTACGGTGCTGCCAATGTACCTGTTGTACCGCGGCACCGAGAAACTGACGCCAGTACATACGGCACTCTACCGCTACATACAACCGGTCGTGGCCACGGCACTGGCCCTGTTGAGACATCAGGAGAGGCTCGACCGCGAGAATATCGTCGCGGCGGCGCTTATCTTTGCCGGTATGGTGCTGGTGGTATTCGGCTTCAGCCGTTCAGCATCTTCGAGCGCCACGTCTCGGGAACCGGAACGGACTGCTGGTGACGGAAGTCGAAAGCGACCATGACCGAAGTGCTCTCGCTGCGCACCTCGTCGCCGCAGACTATCTGCTGGAACATGGTGATGCTCTTGTTGCCGATTTTCGTAACGGTCGTAATCACCTCGATTGCGTCGTCGCGGCGGATCTGTCCCATGTACGACGTCGAGGTCGATACGGTTATGATGAGCGGCTCCCCTTCCATGAGATCCTTCCCCAGTACGCTGTGGAAATAGTCCGTCTTGCCAAGGTCGAAGTAGCTCTGCTGCGACACGTTGTTGACATGGTGGAAGATGTCGATGTCGCCGAAACGTTTCTGTATGGGTGTTCTGACGGTAGCGGGTTTCATTATTCGCGCAGTATTTTTATCTCGTTCCTTTCGCCGAAAGCGATTATCGAACTCGGTTTCCCGGTGGGCTTGCCCTCGAACCGCGGGTTTACCACGAAGTCGACGCCGTCGATGATCTCTCGCGACACTTCGGCGAGGTTCTTTGCCGAAGGCTCGCCCGAGATGTTGGCCGAGGTCGATACTATCGGCTTGCCGAAGCTGTGCAGTACGCGGCGGCAGAATTCGTGGTCGGGGACCCTGACGCCGAGCGTGCCCTCTTCGGGAATGAGGTTCGCGGCCAGGCCGCAGGCGCCGGGAAGTATCAGCGTGAGCGGCGATGTCGCCATCTCCATCACCTCGAAGGCTATGCCCGGGGCCTTGTTCACGTAGCGTACGACCATGTCGGCCGACTCGCAGAGCACGAGCATCGACTTCTTGTTCTCGCTGCGTTTGAGCGCATATATTCTTGCTACGGCATCGGCATTGGTGGCGTCGCAGCCTATGCCCCACACCGTGTCGGTCGGGTAGAGTATCAATCCTCCGCTGCGCAGCGTCTCGACACATCTTCCGACCTCTTCGTTCAGATCTTTTTCCTTTTGCATCTCTGTCGTTTTTATGAAAAGCATGCAGCCGACCTGCATGGATCGGCTGCAAAAATACTTATTTTTCACAAGTAGTACAAACTGCCCGCAGGAGGGGCGGCTACCGTATGGCTATCTCCACTACGGGTTGTGTCGGCGAGGCGTCGAGCGGGGCATTGCGGTAGGCGATGCGGCCGAAATCGATCTTCGTAAGGTCGATGCTGCGGATCGAGCAGTCGTACATCGTGCGGTAGTAGATCACCATGTTCTCCGTGTCGCATGCCGAGGTCCACTGCGTCGCACTCGGTATGTCGGTCGGGGTCTGCCCGGCGGCGAACTCGACACCGATCGGAATGTCGAAGTTGTTGAGTATGTGGAATGCCTCGAATACGGTCTGCTGCACCGAGTCGTATTGCGGTGCGCTCGTCTGCATGAATGCGGCGCGTACGAATCTCGACGGCGGCGTAACGTCGCCAGGCAGACCCAGCATGCCGCTGCCGGCACCGAACTGTGCAAGTGTCACGCCTCCGAACCTGTGGCTTTCGGCCGAGCCCGAGTAGAGGTTGACATAGTTGTTGAGGTTGGTCATCTGCCAGTCGAACGACGGCGAGTTTGTCAGCACGCCAAGTGCATTGTCATAGATGCGGGCCTTGCCGTCGATGTATTCGAGCACTATCTGCTCACCCGTCTTGTCGGCAAAGCGCCAGTGTACCGTCGAAGCCTGAGGTACGATGCCCACGACATGGACCTTGCCGATGAACCGGCGTACGTCGTCGACGTCGGCGCAGTTGCCGAGCACGGCGGCCACGAACTGCAGGTCGGCGACGGTCGAGCCTTTGAGTGCCGGGTTGTACGTCTCGTACTGCCCGTAGCCCGGGAAGTAGAAGAGCCCTGCCGACAACCCCTTTTCGTTAAGTCCTTCGGCCACGAATTCGGGCTTCTCGACGGCAAGCCCCACATATCCGTAACGGGCCTTGAGCTCCATGCCGTCCGCCGTGCCGTCGGGCAGGTACGAACGTTGCGCATGGCCGCGCGGGACAACCACGTAGCGGCTTTGGAGGTTGCTGCCGCCCCATTCGATCGTGCGGGCATAGACGTATGCCCCGTTCTTGGATTTCAGGGTAATGCCCGTGCAGGCTTCGGCCCTGTTGCAGACGGCGCTGCCGGCGATTGCCGCCAGCACGGCTGCCGCCATGATGATTTTTCCGGTATTCATTGCATTTAGAGTTTTATGCATGTCATTTCAATTTTCATACCTCGTTTTGTGCGGGGCGCGGAAACTGTTACTCGCCGAAACCGACCGAGAAGAATGTGAGTATGTCGTTCAGCACGGTCTGCCAGTAACGCCACGTGTGCCCGCCGTCGCGCATGCGGTATTGTACGGGTATCCCGCGTTCGCGCATGAGCGAATAGAAGGTTACGTTGCTTTTCCACAGGAAGTCGTCGTCCCCGCAGTCGACCCACCAGCGGATCGTGCGTACATCTTCGATCTCCTGCCCGGACATTCCGCGCAGTATTGCCGCCGGTGAATTCTCGACTATCGAGCGCTGGAAGTCGTTGTCGTAGTCGCGCGGTCCGGGGAAGACGTCCAGCAATCCGCTCATTGAACACGCTGATCCGAAGAGTTCGGGGTGGTGCAGTGCGTATGCGGCCGTTCCGCCGCCGCCCATCGACAGGCCCGCTATGGCGCGGTGTTGTTTGTCGGCGAGAATGCGGTAGCGTGTTTCGATCTCGGGCATGAACTCTTCGAAGAAGAAGCGTTCGTAGGGCCAGTCCGGTACGTCGAAATAGCCCATGTGTTTGCCAGTGTGCCTTTCGCCTTCCCCCGAAGCGTCGGGCATGACGATCACCATCGGGCAGGCCATGCCTGCGGCAATCGCTTCGTCGGTGATCTGTCGCATGTTGCCCTTCCCGGTCCATGCGGTGTGGGTGTCGCTGGCGCCGTGCAGCAGGTAGAGTATGGGGTAACGGCGGGTCGTGTCGCTGTCGTAGCCGTCGGGAAGGTAGACCGTGCAGGTTTTGTCGGCATTGAGCAGCTTGCTGTGCAGCGTGATGGTCTCGATACGGCTTTGGGCCGTCAGCGGAACGGCAATGCAGAGCATCGCCGCAAAAGTCAGTATGCGTTTCATCTTATGTCGGTTGTTGGTTGGTTGCCGTTTCGGTGTGCCGTGTGCCGCACGGCCCAATTAAAAAGACCGGCTCCTCTTCACTGGAGGCCGGTCTTTCTGATTGCTTTGAGAACAGAGGGCTACTCTTCGTCGGTCTCCTCTTCTTTCATGTTGTGGTAGACGTTTACCACATCATCGTCCTCCTCGAGTCTCTCGACGAGTTTCTCGACCGACTCGCGGCCTTCGGCGTCGAGTTCCTTGGTGTCGGTCGGTATGCGTACCGACTCTCCGGATACGATCTCGAATCCCTGGTCCTCAAGCCATTTCTGTATGGCTCCGAACGACTCGTACGGCGCATATACCGTTATGCCGTCCTCTTCGGGGTAGAACTCGTCAACACCCAGGTCGATCATCTCGAGCTCGATCTCTTCGGGATCGGTGCCTTCGGGAACCCTGAACTTGAAGGTGCATTTGTGCTCGAACATGAAAGCCACGCTGCCGCTGTTGCCCAATGTTCCGCCGCACTTGTTGAAGTGCATGCGTACGTTGGCTACCGTACGGTTGGTGTTGTCGGTGGCCGTCTCGACGAGGAATGCGATTCCGTGGGGACCGTAGCCCTCGTAGATCATCTCCTTGTAGTCCGAAGCGTCCTTTTCGGTGGCGCGTTTGATGGCCCTTTCGACATTCTCCTTCGGCATGTTTTCGGCCTTGGCGTTCTGCATAAGAATACGCAGACGCGTATTGCCCGACGGGTCAGGACCGCCTGCCTTGACTGCTATTTCGATCTCCTTGCCTATTTTGGTGAATGTTTTGGCCATGTGCCCCCAGCGCTTGAGTTTGCGCGCCTTGCGATATTCGAAAGCTCTTCCCATAAAGTTGTTGTTTTTTCGTTTCTGAACGCAAAAGTAGTAAAAAATGGAAAAACGACGATAATTGCGGGCGAATATTTTCCAAAAGCCGGCGGCGGCCCGTTCGTCCTCTGATTTTCAGACCGAAAAACGGGACTGCGAAAAAAAGTCGCAAGGGCTCTCCCGATTCGGCGAAAATAGTTATCTTTGTTGAGAAGGTTTTTTTCTTGGAACGACATGGATAACATTGCACCTGCGGCCTGCGACCTGCAGACCGGATATTGCTTCATGAAGAGGCGCATTCACCGCATATTGCTCGTGTGCTGCAGCTACGACGGTTACATTCTGGAGGAGGACGGCCATATCGAGTCGCAGATCAATCAGGAGTATATCGACCTGAACATGAGCAACCCGCCGT
>DXGW01000083.1 GCA_019113665.1 Candidatus Alistipes excrementipullorum | reverse complement strand
GCCGTTGACATAGAGCTTGCGGTCGCGTATCTCGATACTGCGTATTCCGATACGGCGGCTCTGTTCGCCGACCTTCCGGTCCCCGGCATACAGGGTCGTCCTCAACGTATAGAGATTCGGCGACGACGGCGACCACAGACGCGGATTCTCCACCTTGAAACCGGTATTCACGTCGGCTACGCCGCCGGCCTCCACCACAGCGGAGCCATCGGCAACAGCCACGACCGCACTTCCGTCAAGAAGTTCGTTCACCACCTTGACCCCGGAACGCCGGCGGGTTCCGTTGGCCACCGACACCTGCACATTGACATCGGCCGACGTATTGCTCACGTTGTCATACGTGACGAATACGCCTCCGGCGGCAGGCCTGCGGTCGAGAAACGGATCGGTGATGCGTATCTCGTCAACAAATTCGAGCCGCACGTTGCGGTACAGGCCTCCGTAAAGGAAATAGTCGAGCAGAGCCACCGGTTTGGGGCCCGTTATGTTGCAGTCGCGGTTGTCGAGCCTTACGGCAATGCTGTTTGTTCCCTTGTGCAGATCGTCGGTAATGTCGATCACGATCGGGAGATAGCCTCCGAGATGATGTTCGCGATGCACGCCGTTTATCCATATGTCGGCAATGTTCATGGCTCCCTCGAAGGTGAGCACACAACGTTTGCCGCGCATTGCGGCGTCCAGCCCGAACTCTTTTCTGTACCAGCATATCCCCTGCCACTGGCGCACGACATTGTAATTCTCGTAACGCGGCGTGTGGGGCAGCGTCACGGCCGTCCAGCCGTCACAGGACAACGATGCGGCGGAATAGTCGGCAGCCTCGTCGGCAAACCTGAAACGCCACCCGTCGTTGAAGAGCGGTTGTGCGCCGAGGGTCATAGTCTGCAACAGGAAAAGCAGTGTCAACAAGTGTTTCATGAGGAGAGGTTGTAAAATTTGAAAAAAAGGGGGAGAGGCGGGGACACGCCCCTCCCCTTGCATGATCGGTTACTATTTTTTATTCTACTTTCACGCAACGCACTGGATAACCGGCAGCCTTGGCTCCCTTGTTCCATGTGTTGATTCCGGCGCCGGCGCCACGCGCCACCTGGAGATACGAAGCGTTGGCACCCGATGCCGGCGTCGACGACCAGAGGTAGACATACGACGATGTGTTGAGCGACGAGGCATACTGCAGCACGCCGAACGACGTCTGGTTGACACCGGCCGGTTTCGCCGCATCTTTGTAATTACGCATGCCCACGCCCGGTATCCATACGGGGAACTTGTCGAACGGGCAGGTTGCAACCGAAGTGGTGGCATTGGCCTCGACCAACGAATATTCACCGTCGGGATTGTACCACACACCGTCACGGAGCGTATTGTACTCTGCGAAGAACGACTTGGCCGTTATGTTGAGCGCCTTGTCCAGGTTGCGCTTGTGGTCGGCGGTTTCACCCTCGACTCCGGTCGACGTAGTGCCGAGTACACGGAGATACTCACCGTGGGGCAGTTTCCAGCCTGCGGGGCACGGGTCGTACATGGTCTTCTCGTCGGTTGCGGAGCCTAATTCGGCTTCCGGTTCTGCCGATGCGTAATCCGACCATATCTTTGTCACCGTACTGCCCTGTGCCGACCACGCTCCGTTTATCGAATAGAACCGTGTAGGATTCAGCACACTGTTCTTGGTATCGGTCGCAGCCGAGAGGACCTCGGCATTCTGCGATACGAAATCCGCGGAGTTGTCACCGGCAGGGGCGTACATGAGCGATCCGTCAGGACCCCACAGCTTCACGTTGCCGGGGAACGGGTCCTTGCGGCCATACTGATAGTAGAGGATTCCCGACGACATGTCACGCGCAAGGTCCTCGTCTCCATTGTGGAAGAAACCAACGTTGCGGTCCATCATGGGCGCCATGCCTTCCCATCTGTCGACACGGCCGTTCTCTGGAACCTCGGCATCGGGGTTGTAATCGGTGATCCACAGATGCCAGCTCCACAGATAGCAGCCTTCGGGGCAATCGGCCGTGGCACTCTGAGGACGCACGCCGATAACCATGTTGCCGCGCTTGATCTCGGGCATGAGGTTCATTACGATATAATCGTCAACGCCACCCACGGCCCCTGCGGAAGTCGCGATGCTGCAACCGGCACCCTTCCAGTCGAAATCGGCCCAAATGACCTCGGCAACCCATGCCGTAACACCCTCGGCCGAGATGGTGTTGGCCGGCGTATTGCCGTAACCGTTGATCGAGCTGCTCCAATACTTGTTGACCTTGTCGACGGGAATGTACAAGGTCTGCATTCCGTCGGTCGGGTGCACCATGTAGCAGTTCGAACGCTCGACATCGGCAAGGGTGAAATCGGTAACGCTCTCACCCTCGATCGAGAAGCCGTCGACGGTATAGTACCTGCCCGAATGGAGCTCGACCAGAGGCTTGGTGAACGATATCGTGCGGTTCGAGGCATCGGAGAGGGTGAACGTGAAGAAGTCACCCTCGGCAGCCTTGAACTCGGGCATCATCCACACGACCAGTTTGACGGTTTTGGGCGATGTTGCAGTAAGTTTCAGCTCCGACGAGAACGTAACGGTCATGGCGTCGGCCGAAACGCACTCGTAGCTTTCGTTTCCGAGACCGTCCATCTTCATGCACTTGACAAAATAGCCGCTGCGCGACGACTCGAGGCTCAACGACGTTACGTCCATGTCGGCCGTACCTTCGGGCAGCTACATGGGGATCTCGAGATAGGCTGTGCGCATGGTCAGCGTCACATGCGAAGCCACCCCGTCGGTGAAACGAAGCGGAGCCGTACCCGTCAGCACGATATTGTTGCGGAGATGGTCCTCGTTGTCGGGGTTGATCGTATATGTCGTCGGGGCAGATACGGTCATGCCCGTTCCCGAAAGGAACGTATAGGATTCGGGCGCATGCAGGACATAATAGTCCGTCCCGTCGGCAAGGTTTTCACCCGGGCCGTTGAAGGCGCCGCTCTGCGTATCGACAATCCCGAGTTCGGCATAGTTCCCGTTGTCGAATACGGTGATGGCATCACCATCTTCCCAGCTCAGCTTGCGTCCGTTGCCTTCCGCACCCGAGCCGCTCTCACCCACGGATACGCGGGTCGATTCCATGCCGGCATAGACCGTAAAACCTTCATACGGCACATTGCCCGCAAAATCTTCATTCTTCACGCATGAGGCCATCGACACGGCAACGGCCATCAAAATAAAACACGATCTTTTCATGGTCTCCGCTCTTTTAAATCCAATTGTCGATAGTTTCGTCTTCAACATCTTCGAGCGACGAGCCGGACTCGTCTCCGCTGACGGCAAAGCCGCGTTCGGGCATGATACGGTACGTCCCCAACTGCGGGGAAACGTACACGGAAAGATAATTTCGTTTCATAATGCTTAACAGTTCTGTTTGGTTAGTATATGTGTGTTCTGTGTGTTACCTGTTGAGTATGTCCACGGTCCAGTTCTTGTTTTCGGCAATGCCGGCATTGCACGACCCCGCACCGGGATTGCCCGTAACCCTCAGGTTGACCTTGTCCTCCTTGCGGCTGCGGCGCGGCACCTGCTTGAAAAGCCGGTCGAGAGCATCGCCCTGCATCATGTTGTTCTGCAGGTAAAGTCCCGAAATGAAGGGGTGATTGTCGAGTACAAGGCCCGTGATACGGTTGTCGGAGGCTCCCAGACGGCGAAGCTTGTTGTTGTTCGAAACGTCGATGGAGGTCAGTTCGTTCCAGCCGCAATAGAGCTGCTGCAACTCACGTATCTGCGAAACGTCAACCGAAGTAAGGCCGTCACGCTCGCACCCCAGGTAGATCAGATCGTCGGCATAGATGCGGACCGTATTGCCAGCCTCTATACGGCCGACGATCTTCGAACTCTTGGACGAAGTCGGATACGACACCTCGCCGCCGCCGAAATCGACCGAGACGGAACTCGTTCCCGATGTCCTGACCTCGAGGAAAAACTCCTCGCCCACGCCGCGGGTCGTGGTCAGTGTCACAACACCGCCGCCGGAACCGTCGCCCTGTACATCGACCGTCCAGTTCTTGGCCACAGCCGCAGCGGTATTGCAGACAAGAGCCCCGGGATTGCCCGATATTCGCAGATTGACATTCTCATCGGGCTTCTTCCGCTGCGCGATCTCGCCGAACATGCGGTCGAGGCTGCGCGAACTCAACGCGTTGTTGAGCAGGTAGAGTCCCGTCAGCGACTTGTTGCGGCTCAGGTCGAGCGACGATATGCGGTTGAAGTTCAGGCCGAGCCTTACAAGGCGCGTATTGCCCGACACGTCGATCGACGAGATGGCATTCTTCGATGCATACAGCTGTTGCAGGCCCCTGGCACGGGTCACGTCGATCTCGGTAATGCCGCATGAAGTGCAGTCCAGATAGGTAAGGTCGCTGGAGTAGATCTTCACGGTCGGGCCTGCGACCACACCTGCAATGTCGGTGGTCTTGTCCAGCACCGGATATCGCTGCTGATGGCCGTCTCCCCAATCGACATATACCACATCGGGATACGACAGGCGCATCTGCATGTTCATGGTCCTGCCCTTTTCGAACGACGTGGTAAAGGTAACGGCCGGACGCTGGCCGTAGCAGGCTATTGCCAGCACCGCAAACAATGCGGTCAATATCTTCGTTTTCATAACTTGTTTTTCCATAAAATCACTACCGTTCCGCGTCCCTGGAGCCGCACGTCACCGCGACGTCCGACGGCCGCATCTCCGAATATGACATTCGGCACGAGCCCTTCGGGTGCCTCGATCCGCACACGACCCTCGGTCTTGCGGTTGTTGGTAACCACCGTAACGTAACGCCCGCCGTTGCACAGCACGCGCATCAACATGCCCGGAGCACGTTTTGCAAAGCCGAACGGCGCGGACTTTTCAGGCAAAATGGATTCGCACAAGGCCGAAAGTTCGTCGGTCGAGTTGCGGTCGAGCGCCGACAACGCCACCGAAGGCGCTATCCACACGACCTCGCCGGAACCGATACGGTTGCGCAGTGCACAGACGCCCTCGTCGCCGCGGCCGAACGGTGATGCCGTCTCGGCTGTCGGACGCAAAACAGGTTTCCATCTGAAGCCGCGCACCTCGCCCACACCGTCGAGGACGAACATGTTTTCGCGCTCGCGATAGCGTATATCCTCGAACACACCACCCAGAAGGCGTTCCATGCTGAACCCGGTCTGCGGGGTACATACCTCATACTCGTCATACAGTCCGCTCAGGCCCTCGCAAACGAGGAAGCCGCCGCGCTCGACGAACTTCTCCATGCGTTCCACGACATCGTCGGGCACGCCTATGGCCGACGTCAAGACAACCACGTCACCCTTGCCGCGCTGCTCCCACGGATAGGCCCGCAGATAGCTCATCTGCGGCCTTATGCCGCATTCCGACAGGGCCACATACCACATCATCACCGACTTGACATGCGCATCGGCGTTGAACAGCGGCTCGCCGGCCTTGTGAGCCTGTATATGCAGAAGCAGACGCATGGTCTCGGGGCTTACCAACAGCGTGACATTGTCGGGGCACGGTTCAGAGTCGGCGAAGAAGTCGGCATGGCTCTGCAGGGTCTCGTTCATGGCCCGCGTGACACGCGAACGGTCGGTCTCCTCGCCGCGGAACCCGAACAGGCCCCATTCGCCGGCCTCGATACCCTGACGGCGGTAGTTAAGCGCCCAGTAGATTACCTTGCGCGCTCCGCTGCCTATGCCGGTCCACACCCACTGGGCCAGATCGAGCGAATCGGGACACATGGGCGTGCGCCCGCTGAAGATGTTGTTGCCGCCCTGCAGTTCGCTGACCCAGAAACGGCCGCCGGGCGCATGCGCCTTCAGCATGTCGGAGATGCCGGCAACGGCATATCCGTACTGCTCTCGGTCGAGGAAGCGCAGCTGCCACGATGCATGCATCGAAGCTCCGTATATGTCGAAAATATCGCTGTAGGAGGGCAGGTCATACTGATGCGCCGACTCGAAGACATTCGCCGGATTCATCGTAACGGGCGTCGTCTTGTCATAGAGGCGTATGCAGTCATGGATCCAGCGCAGGTTGAAAGTCAGGAAATCCCGCTGCACCTGATACCAGTCCACGCACGGCACGGGCCAGTAGAAATAGTCGCCCGTAGTCCACAACGGATTGTAGCATATGTCGTCGAAGCTCTCGTAGTCGGTTATCCACGCGCGGTTCACCTCCTCGATCGAGCCGTATTTGGCGGCAGCCCATTCACGCAGGAACTCGGTTGCCAGCGGCGACGTGGCGTCGAAACGCCTCGGCTCGTTCAGCACCCACCAGCAGCCCAAAGCCTTACGGTCGCGGTATCGGGTCACGCACTCCCTGATGTAGTCGGCGGCATGAGCCATCACCCCGCGGTCGGTGAAGAGTTCGTTGAACTGCGGCCGGCCGGCAAACTTGCCGCTGTAAAATACAGGGCCGTGTATCGCGCACAACGTAGGCTCGATGGTGACACCGTATCGTTCGGCGGCATCGAACGCATAGTCGTACAGCGTGAAGTCGAACTTACCGGGAGCGGTCTCGATGTAGTTCCACATGAGGAACAGGCGTGCCGACAACATCTTGTTGTCGGCCGCCAGACGGAACCAGCCATCTATGTCCTCGCGGCTTTGGCCGGGCTCAATCCATATTTCAGCACCTACGTCTATGCGCTTCTGGGAAAAGCCGGCCGTACAGAGCAACGCCAGCAAGGCTGTCAGGCATGTCTTTAAGATTCTCATTCCTCAACTGTTATGGTTTTATGCAGAACAACGCTCTTTTCACCGTTGATATTGATGTTCTTGGCTACGAATGCAATGTTGTACGTTCCAGGTTTGTCATAGGTGTACTCGTAGCTCTTCATGACCACGTCGTTGACGCCGCGGATCGGAATCGACTTGTCGGGGCCGAGGTCCATCTCGCCGTTCGAGATCTCGATGGCCTGCGAGATGCCGTAGTCACGCGTATCGTTGGTGGTGTGCTCGCCGCCCCAGCCGTTGCGAAGCTGCACGTAGGGAGGCGTGGCGTCGGCGTAGATGGCCGAACGTCCCTCCTGCTTGTTGGGCGTAGAGACAAGCTGCCACCCGAACTGCGGGTGTTCGAGATAGACCGATTCCTCGCCGTTGACGATTGTCTTGAGCGTAAAGTAACGGTAGCGCACAATACCGCCTCCTCCGTAGATCGACTGGTTGAGCGTGGTATAGCGCACGGCAAAAACCATCTTGGTCGTGGACTTGGACTGGTCGATATACTCCGATATATTGCCCAGACCGGCATACTCGTAGTCGCGGCGGTCGGGATCGGCCACCCTCAAAATTGAGAACTTGTCGGTGATGTCCTTCCAGTCGAATGCGTCCGATTCGATGATGTCGGTAGTCAGCGAACTCATGTCATCGGGCATCTTCGTCGAAAGCAGTATGCTCGTCTGGTTCTCCTGCGTACCGTCACGGAGCTGGAATTCGAACGACACTCCGTATTCCGGCTTTACAACACGTCCGTTACGGTAGTCGTAGTCGCAGCCGAACTCGCCCGAATAGAACGAGATGATGTCAGGAGTTCCCGTAAACACGAATCTCACCGGTTCGCCGACCCTGATGGTCTCGTTCTCTATCTCAAAACCGAACTCGGGAGCGGCGACATCTTCGAGTTTCTGGCAGGACGGCGCGGAGAGAAGCAGCGCCGCCATGCACAACCATTTGTTTATCGTTTTCATAATCTTTCGCTTGTTTATGGATTTTACTACCAGCCTGTATTCTGCGTAAGTTTGGGATTCAGGCCCATTTCGTAGCTCGGGATCGGCCATACGACATCACGCTCGCTCGCATTGGAGTAGGTATCGATCGCATGGTTAAGGTCGTTGAACGTCGGAGCCGCCTGCGCATCGGCCAGACAGCGCTTCATCTGCTCGACGAAGATGCCCCAACGCACGAGATCGCGTTTGCGCAGGGCCTCGAAACAGAGCTCGCGGGCTCGCTCGTTGCGGATCTCGGACTTGAACGAATCGTAATCCATGCCCTCCCAGTCGTAATCGGCATTCGGAGTCAGCGGATCCTCGCCGAAACCGCGGCGGACAACCTGGTTGACGGCATTGTAAGCCTCGACCGTAGGCCCGTGGTTCACCTCGTTGTCGGCCTCGGCAAACATCAGCAGGACATCGGCGTAACGCAACAACGGGAAGTTGGTCGGCGTATAGCTCTTGTGCTTGGGGAACAATATCTCGTACTCGCGGCGGAACTTGCCGGCATTGCGGTTGAAAATCTGCGTCGACGACCAGTTGACCTTGTCCGGAGCATCGTTGACGGTACTGCCCGACGGGGTCGAATACTTGAACGGCGCGATGGTCAGGTCACGGCGTATGTCGGTCTTGGAGTTGACCGTCTTGTAGAGATCGTACGCGAACTTGGTAGCGTTGACATAGTCGTAGGTATAACCGACATTGTTCTTCTCCGAACTGTTGCGGATACCGTTGGTGCCGCCGACATATCCGCCCAGCTGAGCGTAGAGACCGGTACCGTTGCCGTAGAACTCAACCTCCCAGATACTCTCGCCGATATCGTATATATCCTGGGCGTAGTTGATGAAAATCTGCTGGAAGTCGGGGTTGAGCTTGTGCTTGTTCGACGAAATAACCTCCCATGCATGCCTGCGCGCAAGGGCATAGTCCTCCGTACGGTTGTAGGGTTCGCCCGCAACATAGAGATGCACGCGGGCAAGTATGCCGTGTATGGCCGACTGCGAAACCTTGCCGCCATAGCCCAACTCGTCGATCTGCTTGACATACGGCAAAGCCGCGTTCATGTCGGAGATAATGTGGTCGTAAACCTCGAGCGCCGGGGTGCGGGCTATCTGTATCTCCTCCGGCTTGGCCCCTTCGGTCGGAACGGTGATATAGGGTACGTCGCCCCAGTTCTGGACAAGCAGGAAATAGAAATAGGCACGCAGGAAGAGCGCCTCGCCCTTGATGCGCTGGCGTTCGGACAGCTCGATGTCGATACTCTCCTTGTCCACGTTGGCCAAGAGTATGTTGGCATTGTTGATACCGCGGTAGAGCGTCTGCCAGATGCTCAAAACCTTGATATCGGTGGCCACGACATAGTATTCGCCCAGCGTCTTGGCATCACCGTCACGCTGCTGGTAGCCCTGGTCCGCATCGAGACCGGCACGGCCGATGAAATACGACTTGTAGAGATTGCCGCTCGCAAGTTCGGAATATATTCCGTTCAGTGCGGCCTGCAGGTCCTCCTCCGTATTGTAGTATTCGTCGTTGTTCACGAAATCCTGCGGCTCGAGATCGAGGAAGTTGCAGCCGGAAAGGATCAGGAGCGACAACGAAACAAACATATATCTTATAATTCTCATAATCATAGTCTTTTATTGGTTAGAATGTCGCCTTGACGCCAAAAACGAACGTTCTGGCACGCGGATAGGCCGAATAGTCGAATCCGGGAGTAAGAGCCGTGTTGCGTACCGAAACCTCGGGATCCATGCCGCTGTACCTGGTCCATACCCAAAGGTTCTGTCCCGATACATACACGCTCAGGTTCTGCATCTTCAGAGCCTTGCATATCTTCGACGGGAACGTATAGGTGATGTTGGCGTTCGCCAGACGCAGGAACGATCCGTCCTCGAGCGTACGCGAACTGTAATAGCCCGTAGGCCCTGCTCCTCCCGCACGGAAGAGTTTGCTGTCGGGGTTGTCCTCGGTCCAACGGTCGGCATAGCTCTTGAACTGGTTGAGCAGCGGACGGTTGGTGACGTTTCCTTCGAGATATATGCGGTTGGCGTTCATGATGTCGTTGCCGTAGCTCCACTGCAGCAGGAACGACACGCTGACCGGACCGATGGTGAACTCGTTGTTGAAACC
>DXGW01000082.1 GCA_019113665.1 Candidatus Alistipes excrementipullorum | reverse complement strand
CCTCAAGGACAAGCTGGGCATCACGTTCGACGGCGTGAAGACCAACACGTTGTCCGACTTCGGCAACGCCACTCGCCCGATGACGGCAGTCGAGCGGGCAACTATCATGCGCAGCGTAGACAATGTCTACGAGACCTTTACGGGCCTTGTAGCCAAGGGACGCAACCTCCCCGTCGAGAAGGTACTCGACATTGCCGGCGGACGCGTATGGTCGGGCAGCGAGGCTGTGGAACTGGGTCTTGCCGACGGCAACGGAGGCCTGAAGACGGCCATAGCCGTAGCTGCGGACAAGGCGGCGCTCGGCGAGAACTACCGCATAGTCGAGGTAACGGAGATGCCTACGGGGCTGATGTCGTTCTTTACGGCATTCAACGCGCAGGTCCGCGAGCGTGCACTCCGTTCGGAGCTTGGCAGTGCGCTCTACGGCCATTACGACAGAATCAGGGAGGCAATGCGTGTCAACGGCGTTGTGGCCTACTGCCCGTATGACATAAGATTCGAATAGCTGTTATGGAACAGACAAAAGATATGATCGAAGGGCTGCTCAGAGGTGTGATACACCCCGAGAGCGGCGAGAACATCGTCGACGGAGGTTTCGTCGACGGCATCACGGCCGGGGAGGGACGCATTACCGTGTCGCTGCGTTTCAAAAAGACGCGCGATCCCTTTGCCGTGAAGCTCAAGAACCAGGTCCAGACACTGCTCGAGGAGCATTACCCCGAGATGAAGGGCAACATCACCGTTTTCGTCAAGGAGGCGGCACCGGCACGCCCCGTCGAGGAGCTCCGCCGCACGACGACCGGAGGCATACGCCATATCGTAGCCGTAGCATCGGGCAAGGGCGGTGTCGGCAAGTCGACCGTAGCGGCGAACCTTGCATTGACGCTCCGCAACATGGGTTATCGCGTGGGACTTCTCGACGCCGACATCTACGGACCCTCACAGCCCAAGATGTTCGGCTGCGAGGGATATGTCCCCGAGGCCGAGCGCATCGAGGGTTACGACTACATCGTTCCTGTCGATGTCAAGGGCATCAAACTCATCTCGATAGGCTTCTTCATACGACCGACCGATGCGCTTCTGTGGCGCGGGGCTATGGCCACGAACGCCCTGAAGCAGCTCATACACCAGACACTGTGGGGCGAGCTCGACTTCCTGCTTATAGATCTTCCGCCGGGCACGGGCGACGTACACCTGTCGATCATATCGGAGCTGAAGGTCGACGGGGCGGTCATCGTGTCGACGCCGCAGCAGGTAGCCGTAGCCGATGTCGTCCGCGGTGTCGAGATGTTCCGCAACGAGAAGGTTGCCATACCCGTACTGGGCATCATCGAGAACATGGCGTGGTTCACGCCGGCCGAACTTCCAGACCACCGATATTATATATTCGGACATGGCGGGGCTGCGGCCTATGCCAGGAGCTGTGACGTACCGTTCCTTGGTGAAATACCTATCATACAATCGATTATGGAGGGAGGCGAGAGCGGTTCCCCGGCCGTTGAGAGCGATTCGGCGGTGAGCGGTTTTTATCGACAGACAGCCGAAAAGATTGTGGATAAACTACCCTGAAACTGTCGATAAACGGACGATAAAATTTTATGAAAAATATAATGAAAAATTTGGAAAACGGCCATGTGCGGTTATACGCGGGGCTCTTTTGAAAAGCAAATTTTTTTATGAAAACTTTTGTTCACCGATATCGTCCGTCAGAGGGATCGATATGTTCACAAAAAGTGAATGTCGAAATGTCGAAATCCTCACAGCCGACATGTTCATATATAGGATAATAATTTAAGGTACAGACCTTTGGCTGCTGAACAAAAGTGTTGAAAGGTGTTTATAAAAAAGATGTAAAAAAACTTTTCGACACTATCGACAGCTATTATTATGATTCTTATTTAAAGTTAATAATTATTAATTAAAGAATAAAAAGAAGAGATGGTTGACAACAATTCGCCGGCCGGCCTCCGCGAAGAGATCGCCGAACTCAAGCGACGCAAGAATGCCGTCATACTCGCCCACTACTATACCACGGCCGATGTCCAGTCGGTAGCCGATTTTCTCGGCGACTCGCTTGCGCTGTCGGTCGAGGCGCAAAAGTCGCAGGCCGACATAATACTCTTTGCCGGCGTACACTTCATGGCCGAGACCGCCAAGGTGCTCTCGCCCGACAAGAAGGTGCTCATACCCTGCCCCGAGGCCGGCTGTTCGCTTGCCGACTCGTGCGATGCGGCCGAATTCGCCCGTTTCAAGGCCCGCTACCCCGGTTACAAGGTCGTTTCCTACGTCAATACATCGGTCGAGGTCAAGGCCCTGACCGACATATGCTGCACCTCGTCCAATGCATTGAAGGTCGTGCAGTCGATTCCCGCCGACGAGGGTGTCATCTTCGCCCCCGACCGCAACCTCGGCTCATACATACAGCGCCTTACGGGCCGCAGCAACATGGTCCTTTGGGACGGAGCGTGCCACGTGCACGAGGAGTTCTCGCTCGAGAAGATACTCGAACTCAAGCGCCAGCACCCCGCAGCCCGCGTTGTGGTGCACCCCGAGTGCCGCGAGTACATAGTCCGCGTTGCCGACTACGTTGGTTCCACGGCCGGCATACTCTCCTACTGCGGCGAATGCGGGGCCGACGAGTTCATTGTGGTGACCGAGGCGGGCATACTTGCCGAGATGCGCAGGCTCTACCCCGACAAGAACTTCATACCGGCGCCTCCGACCGACCCGGCATGCGGTTGCAACGAGTGCCGTTACATGAAGATGGTCACGCTGGAGAATATCCGCGACTGCCTGCGCGACGAGAGCCCGTCGGTCGAGATCGACGAGCAGACGCGCCGTGCCGCCGAGCGCTCCATCGTCAACATGATCAACATACGCTGACGTTTTTACACACATAATGTAAACCCGCGGTTCTCCGGAGCCGTTATATTTGCAAACGAAACCACTTTATCTGCATGAAAAGGATTTTAGCAACGCTTCTTGCGGCCTGCACCGTGCT
Source organism: Candidatus Alistipes excrementipullorum (assembly GCA_019113665.1). GTDB lineage: Bacteria > Bacteroidota > Bacteroidia > Bacteroidales > Rikenellaceae > Alistipes > Alistipes excrementipullorum. The sequence goes on along the minus strand of DXGW01000082.1, from coordinate 10,152 downwards.
GACGGCGGCCGCCGACGAGGGCATGTGGCTTCTGCCCTACCTCAAGAAAATGAATATCAAGGATATGAAATCCAAAGGCTGCCGTCTTTCGGCCGAGGAGATCTATTCGGTCAACTCCTCGTCGCTCAAGGACGCCATCGTCATCTTCGGCGGCGGCTGTACGGGTGAGGTCGTATCGCCCGAGGGACTTCTCTTCACCAACCACCACTGCGGTTACGGATCGATACAGGAGCTCTCGTCCGTCGAGCACGACTACCTCAAGTACGGTTTCTGGGCCAAGTCCAACGCCGAGGAGATACCGGCACCGGGACTGGAGGTACGTTTCGTTCGTTCGATAAGCGACGTTACGGCCGAGATTCTGGGCAACGTACCGTCGACTGCGGGCGAGCAGGAGCGCCGGAAGATCGTCAGCGAGAACATCAATGCTCTCGAGGCCGAAATGGAGAAGGCCAACCCGGGCAAGGAGATATGGGTAAGGTCCTTCTTCGGCAACAACCAGTATTTTGCCTTTGTCATCGAGGTCTTCAGCGACATACGCCTTGTGGGTACTCCCCCGTCGTCGATCGGCAAGTTCGGCGGCGATACCGACAACTGGATGTGGCCCCGCCATACGGGCGATTTCTCGGTTTTCCGCATCTATGCCGACAAGGATAACCGCCCGGCCGAATATTCGCCCGAAAACGTGCCCTACAAGGCCGAAACATACCTCAAGGTGTCGCTCGGCGGCTACGACGAGGGCGACTTCGCCATGGTTATGGGCTTTCCCGGCACGACCACGCGTTTCATGACCTCGTACGAGATCGACGAGATGCTGAAGGTGTCGAACCCCAACCGCATCTTCATACGCGGCGAGCGTCAGGATATACTCCGCAAGGACATGGAGGCGAGCGACAAGGTACGCATACAGTATGCCTCGAAATACGCCGGATCGTCGAACTACTGGAAAAACTCCATAGGCAAGTCGCGCGGCATCGAGAAACTGGGCGTAAAGGCCCGCAAAGAGGCCGAGGAGGCCGGGTTCCAGCGCTGGGCCGATGCACGCACCTATGTTGCGGGCGATGTTGATTACCGCCGTGCCCTGCCGCTTGTCAGGGAGGGAGTCGAGGCTCTTGCGGCCGTCGACCACAACCGCCAGTACCTTGCCGAAGCCTTCATCAACGCCGTCGAGATATTGACACCGGCGCGTTCGCTCTCCATGAAGAGCGAGATCAAGGATCCGGCCGGCAGCAAGGAGTCTCTTGCGGGCTGGTACAAGGACTACAACGCCCCGACCGACCGCAAGGTTGCCAGACGCATGCTCGAAATCGCGCGCGAGAACATGACCGAGCTTCCGTCGTTCTATGCCGAGGTTGTCGACAAGCAGTTCGGCGGCGACATCGATGCCTATGTCGACTACCTGTACGACAACTCGATCTTCGCCGACGAGGCTGCCGTGATGGCCGCCATCGACAATTTCGATGCCGAGAAGGAGCGCATCGCTTCGGACCCGGCCGTGGTGATGGCCAATTCGGTCATGGAGATGTACCGCCGCCTGAACGGCGAGCGCAAGGAGGGCCAGCTCAAGTACGACGAGGGCAAACGCCTCTATATTGCGGGACTTCTGGAGATGTACCCCGACCGAGCATGGGCTCCCGACGCCAACTTCACCATACGCCTTACGTACGGACAGGTTCTGCCCTATGATCCGTGCGACGGCGTGAAGTACAACTACTACACCACGCTCAAGGGCGTGATGGAGAAGGAGGATCCCGAAAATCCCATGGAGTTCTACGTACCCGAACGCCTCAAGGAGCTCTATGCGGCACGCGATTTCGGCCGTTATGCCAACAAGCGCGGCGAACTGCCCGTTGCCTTCCTGTCGAACCTCGACATTACGGGCGGCAACTCCGGATCGCCGATACTCAACGGCCGCGGCGAGCTCATAGGCCTCGCCTTCGACGGCAACTGGGAGGCCATGTCGGGTGACGTGGCATTCGAGCCCGAGCTGCAGCGCTGCATCGGCGTCGACGTACGTTACGTGCTCTTCGTTATAGACAAGTTCGCCGGGGCCGGCTGGCTTCTCGACGAGATGGATATCGTCACGAAGTAGGGCAGCATACCCTGCCGCTTAAACAAAGCGTCTTCCCCTGCAGCGGGGAAGACGCTTTTACATTATGCTGTCGGCGTTTCAGGGCCGGCCTGTTCGTACTGCGTTGACGGGCCGGTGCCCTTTCGAGCTGTTCCGGGCTGGCAGGGGCGTTGCCGTGGCGGCGTGACTTCGGCCCGTTTCCGGGGTCAGTGTGCCTCGAGCCAGTTGCGGCCGACGCCGTAGTCGGTTGTGAGCGGTACGCGCAACTGTGCGGCGCCCTCCATGGCGTTCCTGACTATCTCGATGACCTGCTCCTGCTCTTCGCGCACCATGTCGACGATGATTTCGTCGTGCACCTGCAGGATCATCTTCGAACGGAGGTTGCGCGCCTCAAGCTCGCGGTGCATCTTTACCATGGCTATCTTCATTATGTCGGCGGCGCTGCCCTGAATAGGGGCGTTTATGGCGTTGCGTTCGGCCAGGCCTCGTGCCACGGCATTCCGCGAGTCGATGTCGTTGAGGTAGCGGCGACGTCCGAATATGGTCGTCACGTAACCCTTTTCCCGGGCATGCGCGGCCACCTCCTCCATGTACTCCTTCACTTTCGGATACGAGGCGAAATAACCCTCTATAATCGCTTTCGATTCGGCACGCGGTATCTCCAGCCGCTGGCTCAGTCCGAAGGCCGAAATGCCGTAAATAATGCCGAAATTGGCGGTCTTTGCCCGGCGTCGCTCCTCGGGTGTCACCTCGTCGAGGCTCTTGCCGAAGAGGCGTGCGGCCGTGGCGGCGTGAATGTCCTCGCCGTGGAGGAATGCCGCGATCAGCGACTCGTCGCCGCTGAGGTGTGCCATGAGCCTCAACTCCACCTGGCTGTAGTCGGCCGAGAGCAGCAGGTGGTCGCTGTCCGAGGGTATGAATGCCTCGCGTATGCGGCGGCCCTGCTCCTCGCGCACGGGAATGTTCTGCAGGTTGGGGTTTGCCGACGAGAGGCGTCCCGTCGCCGTTACGGCCTGGTTGAACGATGTGTGAATGCGTCCCGTTGTCTTGTTTACGAGTTGCGGCAGTGCCTCGACATAGGTCGACAGCAGTTTCTTGACACCTCGGTATTCGAGTATGAGGTCGACTATGCGGTACTTGTGGGCGAAGCTCTGCAGATACTCCTCATCGGTGCAGAACTGTTTGGTCTTGGTCATCTTGGGCTTCTCGGCTATGCGCATCTTGGCGAAGAGCACCTCGCCGAGCTGGCGTGTCGAGTTGATGTTGAGGGTCGGTTCGCCGGCTTCGGCGCGCACCTGCTCCTCGAGTTCGGCCAGACGGGCATTGAGTTCGACGGCATAGCGGTTGAGCAGCTCCGAGTCGATGCATACGCCGGTCATCTCCATGTCGGCGAGCACGTCGATCATCGGCTCCTCGATCCCGAAATAGAGCTTGTCGAGACCCTGCTCCTCGACCATCGGCAGCAGTGCGTTTTTCAGCTGCAGGGTTATGTCGGCGTCCTCGGCGGCGTACTCCGTCACCCGGTCTATCGACACGAGGTTCATGGTCAGCTGTTTGGCGCCGCGCCCTATGAGTGTTTCGATCTCGATGGGGCGGTAGTTGAGGTACCGCAGCGCCAGGGCGTTCATGTTGTGGCGCGATTCGGGGTCGAGCAGGTAGTGGAGTATCATGGTGTCGTACTTGCGTCCGCGGACCTCGATGCCGAGACGGCGCAGTACCATGATGTCGAACTTCATGTTCTGTCCTGTCTTCGCTATGGCTTCGTTTCCGAAGAGCGGGCGCAGCATCTCGACGTAACGTTCGTCGTTGCGGCCGTCGAAGGGTATGTACCAGGCCTTGTGCGGGACTACGGCTATCGACATTCCGACGATGCGGTCGTTGAAGATGTCGAACCCCATGGTCTCGGTGTCGAAACAGAACTCGCCGTAGCGCGATGTCTCGTCGATGACCCTCTGCAGCTCCTCGACGCTGTAGACGGTGACATACTCGTGTGGTGTTGTCTGTGCCGTGGCGGCATCGTCCGCCGTTGCGGGCTCCTCCGCAGCCGCGGACGGCGGGGTAGAGGGGGCCGTTCCCTGCAGTTGCGGCGCCATCTGGTCGAAGAGGTTGCCCTGACCGGCCAGAGCCGCCTGTTTTGCGGCGTAGGACTTTGCGCGCGCCATCTCGGCCAGCTGCCGCTGCGCCTCCTGACGCGGTATGTCGCTCGGCTCCTCGGGCGGGGCGATGTTCGCAAGGTCGTTCATGAACATCTTGAAGTCGAGCTCGGCGAAGAGGGCCCTCAGGTCGTCGATTTTGGGTGCGCAGACCGTGAGGTCCTGCGGGTCGAACTCTACGGGCACCTCCGTGCAGATGGTCGTAAGCCTTTTTGCCAGACGGAGCCTGTCGCCCCATGCGGCGATGTTTTCGCCCTGCTTGCCGCCTATCGAGGCGGTGTTGTCGAGAATGTTCTCGACCGTACCCCAGCGCTGCACCAGCTTGCAGGCTCCCTTTTCGCCTATGCCGGGCACGCCTGGTATGTTGTCCGACGCGTCGCCCCAGAGCGCCAGTATGTCGCGCACGAGCACCGGGTCGTCTATTCCGTACTTGTTCCTTATGGCCTCGGTGTCGACGATCTCTATACCGTCGCCCTTCTGTTTGTATATTCGGCGGTTTTCGCCTACGAGCTGCCCGTAGTCCTTGTCGGGCGTGACCATGTAGACGTCGTACCCGCGGGCCGAAGCCTTGTATGCGAGTGTGCCTATCACGTCGTCGGCCTCGTATCCCTCGACTTCGAGTACGGGTACGCACATGGCGTCGAGCAGCCGCTTGATGTACGGCGTCGATTCGATGATGTCCTCGGGTGTTGCCGGGCGGTTGGCCTTGTATTCGGGGAATATATCCTTGCGGAACGAGTCTCCCTTGGGGTCGAAGGCCACGCCTATGAGGTCGGGGCGTTCGCGTTTCTGAATGTCGCGCAGGAACTTCGTGAAGCCGAACACGATCGAGGTGTTCATGCCCGTATGGCTGCGCATGGGACGGCCCATGAAGGCGTAGTAATACTTGAATATCAGTGCGTAGGCATCTACGAGGAATAGTTTTTTTGCTCCGTCGTTCATTGTTGTCGCAATCGGTTTTTTGTTGGTGTTGGCAAGTCAGATGTTGTCGTCGGCGAACCATTCGGCATACGACGTGGCCGTTTCGTACATTCGCAGCGAGTGGAGGCTGACCCCTTCGGGGAGGTAGCGGCCGATGCGGGCGGCGAAGTCGGCGAGCATGTTCTCGCATGTCGGCTGGTAGTCCGTCAGCACGATGTTTCGGAACGATGGTTCGAGCCTTCGGCGGAGCTCCTCGCCGTTTTCGGAGCGCCTCATGACGAAGGCATGGTCGAGCCTGTCGACTATTTCGGCGTTGACTATGCGCTTGAGGTCGCCGAAATCCATTACCATACCGTATTTCGGGTTTCCGGGGTCGTTGCAGGGGGTTCCCGCGACGGTGACGAATAGTTTGTACGAATGACCGTGAATTTCGCGGCACTTGCCGTCATAACCTTCGAGGGCGTGTGCGGCCTCGAAAGCGAATTCCTTGGTGAGCCTTATCCTGACCATAGTGTCGATAATCTTTTATAATCCGGCTTGTGGCCGGAGGTTCTACTGCAAAGTTACGCATTAAAAACGAAAGAGCGAAGAGCCTTTTGCGGCTTTTCGCTCCTGTCGTCATAAGCGGTCGGACCGTGTCAGAAGTCGAGACAGTCGATATATACCTGACGCTGGAATGTTTCGTCGAGCGATATGTATGTCTGAGTGGTCGAAATGCCCTGCACGCGGAGTATTCCGTCGAAGATGGTCTTCATGAGGTGGTCGTTGTCGATGCAGTAGAGTTTGACCATTATGTTGTACGTACCGGTGACGAAGTGGCATTCGACGATTTCGGGAATCCGTTTGAGTTCCTCGACCGTCTGCAGCTGCAGCAGCGGGTCCTGAATGCGGATACTTATGAAGGCGCAGACATCGAAACCGAGTTTCTTGGGGTCGACAATAAGCCGGCTGCCGAGGATTACGCCGGCGTCTTCGAGTTTCTTTATGCGCTGGTGTATTGCCGCGCCGGAGATCTTGCATTCGCGTGCGATCTCCAGGAACGGCATTCGAGCGTTCTTTATCAGGAATTTGAGGATTTTGCGGTCAATGCTGTCTATCGAGGTCTTAGCCATTTTCATCTTATTTTATGACGTTCAGTTCCTTGCCCACCTTGACGAAGGCTTCGACGCAGCGGTCGAGCTGTTCGGTGGTGTGTCCGGCCGAGACCTGCACGCGTATGCGGGCCTGTCCCTTCGGCACGACGGGGTAGTAGAATCCGGTCACGAAAACGCCTTCGTCCTGGAGTTTCGCGGCGAAATCCTGTGAGAGTTTTGCGTCATAGAGCATTACGGCGCAGATTGCCGACTGTGTAGGTTTGATGTCGAAACCTGCGGACATCATCTTTGCGCGGAAGTGCTCGACGTTTGCCACCAGACGGTCGTGGAGTTCGTTGCTTTCACCGAGCATCTTGAAGAGTTCGATTCCGGCGCCGACGACGGCGGGGGGCAGCGAGTTCGAGAAGAGGTACGGGCGCGAGCGCTGGCGGAGCATTTCGATTATCTCCTTGCGGCCTGTGGTGAAACCGCCTACGGCGCCGCCGAAAGCCTTTCCGAGGGTTCCGGTCAGAATGTCGACCTGACCGCGGAGGTTGTAGAGTTCGGTTATGCCGCGGCCCGTTTTTCCGAGGACGCCGGCCGAGTGGCACTCGTCGACCATTACGAGGGCGTCGTATTTTTCGGCGAGGCGGCAGATTTCATCGAGCGGGGCGGCGTTTCCGTCCATCGAGAATACTCCGTCGGTGCAGATTATGCGGAAACGCTGGGCCTGTGCACGTTTGAGGCAATCCTCGAGTTCGTCCATGTCGGCGTTGGCATATCTGTATCTCACGGCCTTGCAGAGTCGCACGCCGTCGATGATCGAGGCATGGTTGAGCGAGTCGGAGATAATTGCGTCCTGCTCTGTGAAGAGCGGTTCGAAGACACCACCGTTGGCGTCGAAACATGCGGCGTAGAGTATTGTGTCCTCGGTTCCGAAGTAGTCGGCGATGGCCTTTTCGAGCTCTTTGTGCATGTCCTGGCAACCGCAGATGAAACGTACCGACGACATACCGAACCCGCGGAGGTCCATTGCCCGTTTTGCGGCCTCGACGAGTCTGGGGTTGTCCGAGAGGCCGAGATAGTTGTTGGCGCAGAAGTTGAGGACCTTACGGCCGCCGACTTCGATTTCGGCGCGTTGGGGCGAGCAGATAATGCGTTCGGTCTTGTAGAGACCGGCCTCGCGAATGGCGTTCAGCTCATTCTGCAAGTGCTCTTTCAGTTTTCCGTACATGGTTTTATGTTTTTTGAGTTGTTTCGGTTATCAACCGAAAGCAAAGGTACGTATAATTTTATAAAATTGTAACTTTTCGACCGATTATCTTTCGATTTGACATTGAAAATATCGCTGTGGGGCCTTCAGGGGGTGTTTTCGGGGGTTCAAGCGGTTGATTGTCAGGGGGTGTTGTGCATGTGACATTTTCCATGCGGGCGTTTCCGTGCCTGGGGCCTGTCGTCCGCGGCGGCAAAGAGTACGATTTTTGCGAATAGTGCCTGCGGTGTTATCGCAATAACAAATTTATTTCGTAAATTTGCGGCGAACCGCATCGCGGAAAGCAGGAAAATTAACCGCATAAAAACTATAAGTTATGTTCAAGATTGATTCTTACGACTTTACGGGCAAGCGCGCGATCATTCGCGTAGACTTCAACGTACCCCTCGATGCCGAGGGCAACGTAACCGACGACACACGTATCCGTGCCGCCATACCGACCATCAAGAAGGTTCTGGAGAAGGGCGGATCGGTGATTCTGATGTCACACCTGGGCCGTCCCAAGAAGAACAACGACATGAAGTTCTCGCTGGAGCAGATCGTACCTGCCATCGAGAAGCGTCTGGGTGTCAAGGTTCAGTTCGCCGGCGACTGCATGGGCGAGAAGGCTGCCGAGATGGCTGCCGCACTGAAGCCGGGTGAAGTTATGCTTCTCGAGAACCTCCGTTTCTATGCCGAGGAGGAGGGCAAGCCCCGCGGCCTGGCCGAGGACGCCACCGACGAGGAGAAGAAGGCAGCCAAGAAGGCTCTGAAGGAGGGTCCGCAGAAGGAGTTCGTGAAGAAGCTCGCTTCGTATGCCGACTGCTATATCAACGACGCATTCGGAACCGCACACCGTGCACACTCGTCGACGGCGCTGATCGCCGACTACTTCCCCAATGACAAGATGTTCGGTTATGTCATGGAGAACGAGCTGAAGGCAATCGACGGCGTTATGGAGAATCCGCAGCGTCCGTTCTGCGCCATCATCGGCGGCTCGAAGGTATCGACCAAGATCACGATCATCGAGAAGCTGATGGAGAAGGTCGACTCGATCATCATCGGCGGCGGTATGACCTATACGTTTGCAGCAGCACAGGGCGGCAAGGTCGGCAACTCGATCTGCGAGCCCGACATGTTCCCCGTGGCTCTCGAGATCCTCGAGAAGGCCAAGCAGAAGGGTATCAAGCTGGTGATGTCGCCCGACGCACTTATCGCCGACGATTTCGCACAGACCGCCAACACCGATTACGCTCCGGCCAACGCAATACCCGACGGCTGGGAGGGTGTCGACATCGGCGAGGAGGGCAAGAAGCTCTTCCGCGAGCACATTCTGGGCTGCAAGACCATTCTGTGGAACGGTCCGGTCGGCGTATTCGAGATCGACAAGTTCGCAACGGGTTCGCGTGCCGTAGCCGAGGCTATCGCCGAGGCGACGCAGAAGGGTGCCTACTCGCTCATCGGCGGTGGTGACTCCGTAGCCTGCATCAACAAGTTCGGCCTTGCCGACAAGGTATCCTATGTATCGACGGGTGGCGGTGCGCTGCTCGAGTACATGGAGGGCAAGGAGCTTCCGGGCGTAGCAGCTATCCGCAAGTAGCCGGCAGCCGGTTGCACCGGCCTGCCTGATGTAAAAATACCGCTTCCCTGCAGTGGGGGAGCGGTATTTTTTTCATGTGCGGTGAGGCGGTTCAGGGTCTTTCTTCCAGGGGGAGACGGATCTTTCGGTGTTCGGTCCGGAGTAGCGGCACCTTTCCGAACTACGTGGCCTCACTCGCACATGAGGGGTTGCAGCAGTTCGGGGACGCAGGGCGTGCAGCGTTGCATCTCGTCGAGCAGGTTGCGGCCCTCGTCCGTAAGCGAGAAGTACATGTGCCGTTTGTCATGGTTTCCCATTACGCGGCTGACATAACCCTTGCGTTCAATGGAGGCGACGACCTTCGAGGTGTTCGACGGGGTCAGGCCGAGCAGCCCGCACAGTTCGCCCGAAGCGAGGCGTTCGTTCTGCTGCAGGCAGCAGAGGGCCATGGCCTCGTTGAGGCAGATGCCGTGACGCTCTTCGAGACAGAGCTCGAACTGATGTACGGCGCGTTGTATGTCGCGTATTCTGCAGAGCGGGTTCATGGCCTTCACGATTTGCGGTAAACGGCATGCCGGCCGCATATTTCGATGCAGTGTCCGCATTCGATGCAGAGATCGGGGTCGATTGCGGGCAGCGAGAATCCCTCCTGCGAAATGGCCCCCACGGGACACTGGTCGATCATGGGGCAGCGGTGGTTTTGCGGACAGAGAGCCGCGTCAATTGTCAGTGCCATCTTCGGTATCGGTTTTTTGTGTCAGTTTCTCCTTTATGGCTGTTGTCAGCTGGCAGAGCTCCCGGTCCTCGACGAGACCCTCTTCGCGGAATGCGGGCTGGGTGTCGACGGTCTGCTCGTAGAGTTGTATCGACAAGTTGCAGTCTCCGTTGCCGGCCGGCGTCACGATTACCGCTATTTCGGTCCTGAAGCCTGTTTTTGCCGAGAGCAGGTTGTCGTTCGATGTGTACCTTTTGGCCTTGACGAATCCCGATACCACATCGGTATCCACGATGAAGAAACCGTTCTCCATGAGGGCGGCCGTAGCGGCCCTCACGGAACTGTCGACCGGAGCGGCGACCGTACAAGTGGCGGGTGCTTGGGCGAAAAG
>DXGW01000081.1 GCA_019113665.1 Candidatus Alistipes excrementipullorum | reverse complement strand
CGCAGAAATGTCTGCGCGTGTCGGGCAAGCACAACGACCTGGAAGAGGTAGGTCATGATACGTATCACCATACGATGTTCGAGATGCTCGGCAACTGGTCGTATGGCGATTATTTCAAGAAGGAGGCCATTTCGTGGGCCTGGGAACTTTTGACCGAGGTGTACGGACTGCCCAAGGAGCGCATGTATGCAACCGTCTTTGAGGGAAGTGACGAGGACGGCGTGCCGTTCGACAGCGAGGCTTACGGATATTGGAGCCAGTTCCTCCCTGAGGATCATATAATCCGCGGCAACAAGCACGACAATTTCTGGGAGATGGGCGAAACGGGACCGTGCGGCCCGTGCAGCGAGATCCATTTCGACTTGCGCGACGAGGCTGAAATAGCCAAAATCCCTGGCCGTGAGATGGTGAATGCCGGTCACCCGCAGGTGATTGAGATATGGAACCTCGTGTTCATGCAGTTCAACCGCAAGGCTAACGGCTCGCTTGAACCGCTGCCTGCGAAGAATGTCGATACGGGCATGGGCTTCGAGCGTCTCTGCATGATTCTTCAGGGAAAGAAGTCCAATTATGACACCGACGTATTCCAGCCGATGATACAGCGCATATCGGCCATGTCGGGAAAACGCTACGGCGAAGATGAAAATACGGACGTGGCAATGCGCGTTATAGCCGACCACCTGCGTGCCATAGCCTTTTCGATAGCTGACGGACAGCTTCCGTCGAACGTCAAGGCAGGCTATGTCATACGCCGTATCCTGCGCCGTGCCGTTCGTTACGGATATACATACCTCGGTTTCAACGAACCATTCATCTGCAAACTGGTAGTTACGCTCGTGGAGCAGATGGGCGGACAGTTCCCCGAACTGAAGGCCCAGCAGACCCTGATCGAGCGTGTGATCGAGGAGGAAGAGGCCGCATTCCTGCGTACCCTTGCCACGGGCATAAACCTTCTCGACGGCGTTATCAGGGAGTCGAAGAAGAACGGACGCAGCGAAATATCCGGTAAGGAGGCTTTCCTCCTGTACGATACTTACGGATTCCCGATAGACCTTACCGAACTTATAGCCCGCGAACAGGGTATGGGTGTAGATCTTGAGGCATTCAACGTGGAGTTGCAGGCCCAGAAGGAGCGTTCGCGCAACGCTTCGGCCGTGGATACCGACGACTGGGTGGAGATCATGCCCGTAGAGCAGAGCGAGTTCATCGGATACGATACGCTGACTGCAAATGTCAGAATTACCCGTTACCGTAAGGTCTCGACCAAGGGCAAGACTTCATATCAGCTTGTATTCGACCGTACGCCGTTCTATGGCAATTCGGGCGGTCAGGTCGGCGATACGGGATATATCGAGAGCAACGGCGAGCGCATTGACATCGTCGCCACGGAGAAGGAAAACGGACTGATCATACATATAGTCGACAAGATGCCGTCGGATCCCGCAGCCGAGTTCACGGCTGTTGTCGATGCCGAGAAACGTCAGGCAGCGGCCAACAACCATACTGCAACCCACCTCATGCACGAGGCTTTGCGCAAGGTGCTGGGCAACCATGTCGAGCAGAAAGGCTCGCTCGTTACGCCGGGATACCTGCGATTCGACTTCTCCCACTTCCAGAAGGTGACGTTGGAAGAACTTCGTGAGGTGGAGCGTTTGGTGAACCGTGCCATACGCGCGAACTATCCTCTTGAAGAGAACCGTAACGCCACGAAGGAGGAGGCCGAAAAGTGCGGCGCCATGATGCTCTTCGGCGAGAAGTACGGCGACCGTGTCCGTATGGTCAGGTTCGGTACTTCGGTTGAGCTCTGCGGCGGTACGCATACGAGTGCTACGGGAAATATCGGCATATTCCGCATATTGAACGAGAGTGCCATTTCGGCAGGCGTAAGGCGTATCGAAGCCGTTACTGGTGCAGCGGCCGAGGATCTGATGTATGCGGCCGAGGATACGATGCGCAACATCGGCGAGTGCCTCAACAATACGCAGATACTGCCGGCCATCAAGAAACTCGTCGAGAACAACGAGTCGTTGCGTCATGAGGTTGAGGAGATGCGCCGTGAGCATATTGCCGCATTGGCGGACAAACTCGTGAAGAATGTCCCCGAGCGCAACGGAGTTCTGCTTATAAGCATGCAGTCGGACAAACAGATGGATTTCATCAAGGACCTGGCTTACAATTTGCGTGCTCACTCTCCGAAGCTTGTGCTTGTCGTCGGCTCGTCATGCGGTGACAAACCGTCGCTGGTCGTAATGCTGGGCGATGACATCGTCGCAGCCGGAGTAAATGCCGGAGCTGTCGTACGCGAAGCCGCCAAGGAGATTGCCGGCGGCGGAGGCGGCCAGGCATTCTTCGCTACTGCCGGCGGAAAGAACCCCGACGGCCTGCAAAAGGCCATCGACAAGGCTGTGGAACTGATAATGGGAAAATTAAAATAGTATAATTATGGCAAATCAGAAAGTTCTGTTAATGATTCTGGACGGTTGGGGCGATGGAGACCATACGTCTTCCGATGTCATCTATACCGTTCACCCCGAATACATCTCGAACATGACCTCGCACTATCCCCATGCGCACCTGCGCACCGATGGTGAGAATGTGGGTCTGCCCAACGGTCAGATGGGCAATTCGGAGGTGGGACACCTCAATATCGGCGCCGGCCGTGTGGTATATCAGGATCTTGTGAAGATCAACCGCGCATGTGCCGACAACTCGATCCTTCAGAACCCCGAAATCGTCAAGGCGTTCGAATACGCGAAGTCGAAAGGCGTGAACGTCCACTTCATGGGGCTTGTTTCGGACGGCGGCGTGCATTCGTCGATAGACCATCTCTACAAGTTGTGCGAGATATCGAAACATTACGGCATAGAGAATACATTCGTACACTGCTTCATGGACGGCCGTGATACCGACCCCAAGAGCGGTAAGGGCTTTATTGCGGATCTGGAGAAGCACATGGCTGCTTCGACCGGCAAGATTGCCTCGATCATCGGCCGTTACTATGCAATGGACCGCGACAAGCGTTGGGAGCGTGTCAAGGTGGCGTACGACCAGCTTGTGAACGGTGTCGGAGAGAAGGCTACCGATATGGTGGCAGCCATGCAGAAGTCGTATGACGAGGGTGTAACCGACGAGTTTGTAAAGCCGATAGTTGCCGTAGATGCAGAGGGTAACGCCATAGGCACGATCAAACCCGAAGATATGGTGATATTCTTCAACTACCGTAACGACCGTGCACGCGAGATTACCGTTGCGTTGACGCAGGAGGACATGCCGGAGCAGGGTATGCATACGATGCCGCTCTACTATTGCTGCATGACCCCGTACGATGCCAACTTCAAGGGCCTGCACATACTCTTCGACAAGGAGAATGTCGCCAATACCATCGGCGAGTACGTTTCGTCGCTCGGACTGGAGCAGCTCCGCATAGCAGAGACCGAAAAGTATGCCCACGTGACCTTCTTCCTCAATGGCGGTCGTGAAGAGAAGTTCGCCGGTGAAGACCGCATTCTCGTTGCATCGCCCAAAGTGGCAACGTATGACCTGCAGCCCGAGATGAGTGCGTACGAGGTTGCCGACAAACTGGCAGCTGCGCTCGATACGCAGAAATACGACTTCATATGTCTCAACTTTGCAAACGGCGACATGGTCGGCCATACAGGTGTATACGAGGCCATCGTAAAGGCTGTCAAGGCTGTTGATAAATGCGTCGAGAAGGTGGTCGAGGCTGCAAAGCGCAACGGTTACGAGGTCGTGATGATTGCCGACCACGGTAATGCCGACCACGCTGTCAATGAGGACGGTACCCCCAACACGGCCCACTCGCTCAATCCGGTGCCCATTGTTGTGGTTTCGGACCGCGTGAAGGCTGTCGAGGACGGAATCCTGGCCGATGTGGCTCCTACGGTTCTGAAGTTGATGGGTGTGCCTCAGCCTGCCGAGATGACGGGCCACGCACTTGTCGAAATGAAGTAATAAACACGCTTTTTGACATCGGCGTGTGAATTTTAAGGGTGCGGAGTTTGCAGATTTAAAAACAATTGCTATCTTCGCACCCGAAACGGGGGATTAGCTCAGCTGGCTAGAGCGCTTGCATGGCATGCAAGAGGTCACGAGTTCGAATCTCGTATTCTCCACAAGGGGCGATTATATACAAGTTACATGAGAGGTGGTACCATTTTTGGCTTCACCTCTCTTTTTTTTTGTGGCCATATATAAGCATGCCTCCCTGTACAGGGAGGCATGACTGCTTTATTCACCGATGTGCCCTTTTATTCTTCCACGTCGTCGAACATGCTTGTGCTAAGGTATTTCTCTGCCCTGTCCGGAAAGACCACAACGATATTGCCGCTGTCGATGCGTTCCGCCGTACGGAGCGCCGCCAGCATTGCCGCACCGCTGCTCATGCCGGCAAAAATGCCCTCCTCGGCAATTATGCGCCGGGCCATGTGTATGGCCTCCTCGCTTTCGACGAACTCCTGTACGTCTATGCGTGACGGATCATATATCTTGGGCACGATGGCCTCCTCCATGTTCTTGAGACCCTGAATGTAATGGCCGCGGGTAGGGTGGGCGCAAATGACCTTGATGTCGGGTTTCATGGCCTTGAGAAAACGCGACAATCCCATCAATGTGCCCGATGTGCCGACTGCACATACGAGATAGTCTATTTTGCCTTCGGTCTGCTGCCATATCTCGATGGCTGTATTTTCATAGTGGGCCAGATAGTTGCATGCATTGGCAAACTGGTCAGGCATGTAGTACTTGTCGGGATTGGCGGCGACAAGCTCACGGGCCTTGCGTATTGCCCCGTCCGTTCCCTGATCGGCAGGCGTAAGTATCACCTTGCCGCCGTATGAACGTATGATCTTGCGTCGCTCGATCGATACGGCCGAACTCATGACGATCTCTACGGGATATCCCTTTACGATACCGGCGATGGCCAGGCCTATGCCCGTATTGCCCGATGTCGGTTCGATGATGGTTTTGCCGGGAGTGAGCAGCCCGTCCGCTTCGGCCTTCTCGACCATCTTGACCGCTATGCGGTCCTTGATGCTGCCTGTGGGGTTGAAGCCTTCGAGTTTGGCGTATATGTTTACTCCCGGTTTGGACAGCAGTTTGTTTATGCGAACCATGGGCGTAGAGCCTATGGTTTCGAGAATGTTATTGTAAATCAATGTCTACAGGTTGTTTAAATATTCGCGTATGTTGTTTGCTACGCACCCGATCAGACGGTCTATGGCTTCCACCGTGGACCATGCGTTGTGCGGTGATGCAAGCAGCTTGCATGGGTCTACGATCTTCAGCAGCGGCGAATCCGGATTTGTCGGTTCGCTGGTGAAGACGTCGAGGGCCGCACCCCGTATTTTGTCCGCGTCGAGTGCTTCGGCGAGCGCCTGCTCGTCGATTATGCCGCCTCGGGCGACATTGATGATTATGGCCGAACGTTTCATCTTGTCGAGTTCGTTGCGGCCTATGAGGTTACGTGTCCGCCCGTTGAGCGGACAGTGTATCGACAAAATGTCGGCCCAGCCCAGCAACTCATCGAGCCCGACGGCAGGGTAGTCCTCCTTGCGTGTCGTTCCGGAGGTCGAGAAATAACGTACGTCGCAGCCGAATGCCGTAGCCAGGCGTGCGACTTCGCGGCCGATATTACCCAACCCTATGATACCCCAGTTCTTGCCGCGTATCTGGGCCGTCGGCCTGTCGAAACAGAACATGCGTCCCGATGCCGAATATTCACCGCTCTTGAAATAGCGGTCGTAATATACGACCTCGCGCAGCAGCGACAATGCCGAGCATATGGTGGTCTCGGCGACCGAATAGGTCGAATATCCGACCGCGTTGCGGACCTCTATGCCGAGCGAAGCCGCCGCTTCGAGGTCGACGTTGTTCATGCCGGTGGCAGCCACGCATATCAGCCGCAGACGCGGCAGCTGTTTAAGTTTTTCGGCATCGAGTACCACCTTGTTGGAAATGACTATGTCGGCGTCGGTACATCGCTCGACTACCTGTTCGGGCAGAGTATTGTCGTATGCGGTGTAGTTGCCGAGCTCCTTGACGGACGTCATGTCGCGTCCGCATATCGAATACTCGTCCAGAAAAACGATGTTTGGTTTCATGGCTGTCTATTTTTTGTTTGTATTCAGTTCTCCGATCAGGTCCCTTATCACTACCGATGCACAGCCTATGCCGAACATGGCCGGTATGTAGGATATGGTCCCGACGTTCGATTTCTTGTTCTGCTCCTCGCACAGTATCATCGCCCCCTCGCGTATGGGCTCTGGCGAAAATACGGCCTGAAAACCGCTGCGTATGCCTATTTTGTGCAACCGCTTGCGGAGCATGTGTGCCAGCGGGCAGTGATGCGTCTTCGATATGTCGGCGATCTCCATCTGCGTGGGGTCGGTCTTGGCGCCGGCTCCCATGGAGCTGACGACCGGAATGCCGCGGTCGATGCACCCCTTGATGAATGCCAGCTTGGGCGAGAGCGTGTCGATGGCATCGACGGCATAGTCGAAATGCGCCGAATCGAGCAGCGTATATGTCTCTTCGTCCTTGATGTAACGGTTGACGACCGTGAGTTCGATTTCGGGATTGATGTTCCGTAGGCGTTCGGCCATAAGTTCGGCCTTGGGCCTCCCGACGGTCGAGTGCAGCGCGATCAGCTGACGGTTTATGTTGCTTTCGCTTACGGTGTCGGCATCGGCTATGGTCATGCGGCCGACGCCTGCACGTGCAATCATCTCGGCCGCATAAGCACCTACGCCGCCGAGCCCGACGACCACGACGTTGGCATTGCGCAACGTCGCGCATTTCTCGTCACCGAGCAACAGTTGTGTCCGTTCAAGCCAGTTGTTCATCGTTTGCCAAAGACTTTTTCATAGTTTCCGAATATCGCTTCGCGCAATTCCTCCACGCCAATGCCCAGCAGGGCGGCTGCTTTGCCGTATATCTCCCCGATGCCGACGGGAGCGTCGTCCGTTTCGAGAAACATCTGCCGCAACGGGGTGCGCTTCATGGCCTCGACGGTTTTGGGCGAGGCGAACGTCCGCTCGCCGAACGACAGGTAATATCCCCGTTCCAGGGCCCTCGCGGCCTGTTCCGGAGAGCCGATGAATCCGTGGAATATCACGGCCCGCAGGCTGTGGCGCGACAATTCCTCCATGACAGGTTCGAATGCCCTGACACAGTGTATGACTACCGGCTTGTCGGTCTGCTCGGCAAGCCGCAGCTGCCATTCGAAGGCTTCGGCCTGTCTGGCCCTGTCGCTGTCGCATGCGAAATCGAGCCCTGTTTCGCCTATTGCGTCGGCTCCGTCGATGTCCGGCAATGCCACGGCTGCAGGGCCTTCCCCGACATGCCACGGGTGGATTCCCGCCGATGTCGGCTCTATCGCATTCCCGGTTGGACGGTGCGTGTGTATGTTTACGAATTTTGCCATACGCGACTTTCGGGTACAAATTTATAATATTTAATTTTATTGCGAAAAATAGTTGCAGATTGTATCGTAGTCTGCGAAACAAATAGTATATTTGCACGTCATTTTCGAAAATAGTTAACAACTAATTATTACTCAAACAAAAACATTCATAACAATGTCGAAAATCATCAAACTACGTAAGGGTTTAGACGTAAATCTTCAGGGTAAGGCTGAGAAGATATCGACGCAATTGCCGATGGCTTCGGAATATGCAGTCTCTCCTCTGGATTTCGAAGGCGTCACTCCCAAGCTGTTGGTTAAGGTGGGCGACAAGGTGAAGGCCGGTACTCCGTTGTTTTTCAACAAGTCCGACGAGCGTGTGCTCTTCACTTCTCCTGTCAGCGGTACCGTTTCGGCTGTCAATCGCGGGGAAAAACGTCGTATTCTCAACGTTGTCGTCGCTGCCGATGCCAAACAGTCTTACGAGGAGTTCGAGATCCCCGATCTGGCTAAAGCCGGCCGTGAAGATGTAGTCGCCTTGTTGCTCAAGTCGGGATTGTGGGCAATGATCATTCAGCGTCCGTATGGCATTATCGCCAATCCGTCGGACAAGCCCAAGGCAATTTTCGTGTCGGCATTCGACAGCGCTCCTCTTGCTCCGGACTACAACTACATTCTCGGTGCGGAGAAGAACAATGTACAGAAGGGTCTGGCCGTTCTCGGCAAACTTACCGACGGCAAGGTTCACCTTTCGGTACGCGCGAACGCCGAAGGCGATGCCGCATTCTACAAGGGCGTCGAGCTGCATACGTTTGCAGGCAAGCACCCGGTAGGCAATGTCGGCGTGCAGATCCACCACATCGACCCCATCAACAAGGGTGAGCGCGTATGGACCGTCAACATTCAGGACGTCGCCATCATCGGCCGCTTCTTCAACGAGGGTAAGGTCGACATGTCCAAAACCATTGCGGTAGTAGGTTCGGAAGTGATGCATGCGCAGTATTACCGTATAATCAACGGCGCTCCCATAGCTTCGATCCTCAAGGGCAATATCCAGAAGCAGGGTGAGGGCCAGAGCGTACGTATCATCTCCGGTAATGTGCTTTCGGGTGTCAAGAGCGACATCGACGGATACATCAACTTCTATGCGAACATGTTGAGCGTTATCCCCGAAGGCAACCATTACGAGACTCTCGGCTGGCTCATGCCGCGTTTCAACAAATTCTCGGTGTCGCGTGCATATTTCTCGTGGCTCTGCCCCAAGAAGGTTTACAATCTCGATACGAACCTCAACGGCGGCGAGCGTCCGTTTGTGGTTACGGGTCTTTATGAGCAGTACCTTCCGATGGACATCTATCCGACATATCTGTTGAAGGCGATCCTTGCCGAAGACATTGACAAAATGGAGAACCTGGGCATCTACGAAGTTGTCGAGGAGGATTTCGCATTGTGCGAATTCGTCGATCCCTCGAAGATCGAAATGCAGCAGATTATCCGCAACGGTATTAACTTAATGATTAAGGAGGGCGAATAATGAGCGGATTACGTAACTTTGTAGACAAGATAAAACCGACATTCTCCGAAGGCGGCAAGCTCAGCTTCCTCGGCTCGACGTTCGAGGCTTTCGAAACATTCCTTTTCGTACCCAACACGACTACGACAAAAGGCGCACATATCCGTGACTGCAACGATATGAAGCGTACGATGATCACGGTCGTAATAGCGTTGCTGCCGGCATTCCTGTTCGGTTGTTACAATACGGGCCATCTGGTTGGCCTTGCAGGCTGGACTGCATTCTTCTACGGTCTTGTCCGCATTCTGCCGATGGTCGCAACCTCGTATATCGTAGGTCTTGCGATAGAATTC
>DXGW01000080.1 GCA_019113665.1 Candidatus Alistipes excrementipullorum | reverse complement strand
GCTGTATATATTTTTCATAAGAAGCATGAAATTTTTTTCTCTCTCCGATGCAATGTTTTGCGTTTTTCGAGTTTTATATACGAAACCGGTACTCCCGAATGTCGCGAACAACCTGCGCGAGCCGTACAATCGGCAGGGAGTCATTAATACGAAATTGATAAAATGCATATTATGAAAAGAGTGAAATTAATGGTTATGGTGGCGGCCGCAGCTTCGGCCGCACTGATGATGCAGTCGTGCCTCAAGGAGGACAACAGCTACTATTCGAGCTTCGCCAATGCTCTGGTTACCGTCAAGAATGTTGATGACGGTTCGGTGTATCTCCAGCTCGACGACCATACGACATTGCTGCCCGTCAATCTCAAGTCGTCGCCTTTCGACGGCAAGGAGGTGCGTGCCCTTACCAATATCCGCGAGACGGACGATCCGAGCGGCGCATATGACAAGTCGGTGTATGTAAACTGGATCGACAGCATACGCACGAAACCGGCCGTGCCGGCATTCGGAACTGCCGAGGAAAATGACGAGGCATACGGAACGGATCCCGTGGAGATCGTGAACGACTGGGTGACTGTAGCCGAGGACGGTTATCTGACCCTGCGCTTCAGAACCCGCTGGGGCAACAACAACGTTCCCCACTATGTCAATCTGTTGACCGGTGTAAATACCGAGAATCCCTATGAGGTGGAGTTCCGCCACGATGCCAATGACGATGAACCGTGCGTTATTGGCGATGCTCTCGTCGCATTCCGCTTGAGCGATCTCCCCGATACGAACGGCGAGACCGTAAAACTCAAGCTCGTGTGGAAATCGTACTCCGGCGAGAAGTCGGTCGAGTTCGACTACTGCTCGCGTGAGGGCGACGGCGCGACGATCGATACCAATGGCGTGCACTATTCGTCGATGCTTAGGTAGCAACTGTTGTGACCGGTGTTTGTGCCGGCATGTGCCGGTGCAATAAAGGAACCGGCATCAGCGTTCGTTGAAAGTATAATTGCGGAGATGTGGCCGAAACGGGAATTTTCCCTATCTTCGTACCCGTCCGGCCACAAAACCGCGTTGTCCTACAAGGCTGTGGTCCACATTGGCGTACTGAATAACGTTGCCGGAGGTGTCTGCGGCTGCGCGGAACGAAGAATGACGTATAACGTGGATATTGATGAACGGGAGCTTGTCGGACTTGTCCGTAAAGCAGATGCTGCGGCGATGAAGGCGGTATACTGCAATTATGCAGGACGCCTGGCTGCGGTATGTTCGCGTTATGTCTCCGTCGACGATGACGTCAAGGACATATTGCACGATGTGTTCGTCAAGGCTTTCACGTCGATATCGAAATTCGAGTATCGCGGAAAAGGCTCCCTCGGAGCGTGGTTGTCGCGCATAGCCGTGAATGAGTCACTGAGTTTCCTCAAGCGTAACGGCCGTTTCGACAAGTGGATAGACGACGGACGCATGCCCGATATAGCCGAGGACGAGGCTCCCGACATGAATGACGTGCCGACAGCGGTCATATACGACATGATAAGGAGATTGCCCGAAGGATACAGGACCGTATTCAACCTCAATGTGATTGAAAACCGGAGCCATGCCGAGATTGCCGGCATGCTCGGAATTACCGAAAGTACCTCGGCCTCGCAGTTGCACCGTGCCAAACGCATGTTGGCCTCATGGATAGCCGAGTACAGAAAAAAGAATAATCTCGATTGAACGATGGAAAACCGATGGTCAGACCAAATGCATGAGCGCTTCGACGACTTCGAAGTCCAGGTTCCCGATGACGTATGGGCCGGGATCGAGACCGAGATGCAGCGTCGTGCCCACCGCCGTAAGATGGTGGTGTTGTGGGGTCGTCGGGCCCTTGCCATGGCTGCGGCCGTGGTGATTGCCGTACTGCTCGGCATCGAGTCGTTCAATACGGATCCGGCATTGAACATGGGGCTTGAAGAGGCCGTAACCGTTGCCGACAATACTGCGGCGGAAAGTGGTACGGCTGAACAGGCTGACGTGGAAGTTAATTTGGATAATGAGGTCGTAACCGACAGCACAACTGCAAAACCGGACGACGGCTGCGTGACAGATGTCGATATTCCCGCAAAGGCTGACGGCCGTGAGGCTGTCGCTGTCGACGTGTCTACAGTGGTTGTGGAGCCGTCTTCCGGTGCTGTCGGGACCGATGTGCCCGACTCTCGGGAACAGGCTGGGAATACCGTCTCATTACCCGTTGGCAAACAGAATACAGGTGAGCCGTCGGAGGCCGGGACGTCTGTCGACGGCACTGTTGGGACGTCAGATGCACGTCGTGCCGATGAATACGATCGTAACTTTACCGAACTCGTGTATGGATCGAAAAAAAGTGGTCGTAAGGCCGCGCGTACAGGATCGAAATTTACCGCAGATCTGTATGCTGCAAGTGTGCCCGTGTCGGCTTCGGCTTCACATGCCGGTTATGCCGGTCTTACGAGACGTGCTGCTCCTCAGCTTACTGCCGTGAACACGGCTGTGGGGCAGAATCCGCTTACCGATATAATGATCTATAACAGAAATTCCGAAACAACCTCGGAAGCACACCATCGCCAGCCCGTGCGTGTAGGTCTGACATTCTGCTACAATATCAGTAATCGTTTGGGAGTCGAGACCGGCGTTACATACACGTATCTTTGGTCAAGCCTTGTCTCTGGTTCAGACAACAACCGTTATGACGTGCGTCAGATACTCCATTATGTCGGTGTGCCGTTGAACCTGAACGTCAACATATGGCGGAATCGTCTCCTGGACGTCTATGTGTCGGCCGGAGGTCTGATGGAAAAGTGCGTTTCGGGGCGATCCCGGACAGAGTACATAATCGGAGGGTCGACCGTATCTACAAAGACTGAAGATGTGATGGTACGGCAGTTGCAGTGGTCGGTGAATGCCTCGGCGGGTCTCCAGCTCAATCTGTCACGGCATGTCGGCCTTTACGTTGAACCGGGTGTCAGCTATGCATTCGACAATGGCAGCGATGTGGAGAC
This sequence comes from Candidatus Alistipes excrementipullorum, assembly GCA_019113665.1. Classification (GTDB taxonomy): domain Bacteria; phylum Bacteroidota; class Bacteroidia; order Bacteroidales; family Rikenellaceae; genus Alistipes; species Alistipes excrementipullorum. The sequence goes on along the minus strand of DXGW01000080.1, from coordinate 2,952 downwards.
CATATACAGCAAGCACCCCGTAAATTTCGACCTGACCGTCGGTTTCCGCTTCTCGTTCAAATAGCGGGCGGGACTGTGGAACTCAATATATACTCTTGATTCATTCAAGACCAAGCGGAGCGTCCCTCTTTCGGGGCGCTCCGCTTCCTTGTTGTTATTATTCCATATATGGTTTCAGTATGCTGACCCATTTTGCATAGCCGTCGTACATCAGATGAAGTCCGTCGTTTGTGTATGCCGGGTTGAGCAGGCCGCGGTCGTCTACCAGATGCGAGTAGATGTCGATGTATGTTGCGCCTTCGTTTGCGCAAACCTTTTCGAGAAGTCTGTTTGTGGCTATGATTTCGTCGCCTTTTTCCCAGTGGCTCTTTTTCGAGGCTTTGCCGACAAAGTCGACGCCGTTTACGGGAAACAGGCTTTCGACATAGATTTCAGTCTCCGGTGAGCTGGTCTTCAACTCTTTGACTATTCGGCCGATGTTGTTTGCAACATCTTCGGGAGAGCGGTCTACGGCAAGGTCGTTGGTGCCGATCATGATGAATACCTTGCGGGGCTTGCTCTCCTTGATGCGGTCGAGCCTTTGCAGTGCCCATACGGTTTGGTCTCCGCTTATGCCGCGGTTGTAGATGTCGTTGTTGCCGAAGAGTTCGTTCCAATCGCCGAAATCGGTGATACTGTCCCCGAGAAAGATGATTTTCCCGGCCGGAATTGTCAGATGTGCGAAATGGTCCATCTTCTGTCTGATGTAGGTCCCCTGTGCCTTCGCAGCGCATATCGTCGCAGCAAATGCGATGATTACAAGCAGTGTCTTCTTCATTGGTGTCAGTAGAATCGGTTTTTGGTTATTATCCGAAAGATATGATTTTACGTACATATATGCAAAAAAAGTCCCGGAATCGATGAGATTCCGGGGATCTTTGCCGTTATGCCGGCCGCATGACTGCTACATCATGCCGCCCATGCCGCCTGCAGGCATTGCCGGTGCAGGATTTTCGCTCTTCTTCTCGGCGAGCACGCACTCCGTGGTGAGGAACATCGATGCAATCGATGCGGCATTCTCCAGAGCTACACGCGCAACCTTCGTCGGGTCGATGATTCCGGCCTTGAGCAGGTCTTCGTACTTGTCGTCACGGGCATTGTAGCCGAATGAGCCGGTGCCTTCCTTAACCTTGTTCACAACGACCGAGCCTTCGCCTCCGGCGTTCGATACGATCTGGCGCAGGGGCTCCTCGATGGCTCGTTTTACGATCTGGATACCTGTCGTCTGGTCCTCGTTGTCGCCCTTGAGGCCTTCGAGGCACTCTACGGCGCGGAGGTAAGCCACACCGCCACCCGGAACGATACCCTCCTCGACTGCTGCACGGGTTGCTGCCAGTGCATCGTCGACGCGGTCCTTCTTCTCCTTCATCTCGACTTCGGTTGCAGCTCCTACATAGAGTACGGCAACACCTCCGGCGAGTTTGGCAAGACGCTCCTGGAGCTTCTCCTTGTCATAGTCCGACTTCGAAACCTCGATGCTTGCGCGGATCTGTGCGACACGGGCCTTGATGGCCTCCTTGTCGCCGGCTCCGTCGACGATGGTAGTGTTCTCCTTGTTGAGCGTAACCTTGTCGGCAGTACCCAGCATTGCGAGCGTCGCATCTTCGAGCTTCATGCCCTTGTCGGTCGAAACGACGGTTGCACCCGTCAGTACGGCTATGTCCTCGAGCATCTCCTTGCGGCGGTCTCCGAATCCCGGAGCCTTGCAGGCCGCAATCTTGAGCGTGCCGCGCAGCTTGTTGACTACAAGTGCCGAAAGAGCCTCTCCGTCGACATCTTCGGCGATGATGAGCAGTGCACGTCCGCTCTGTGCCACGGGCTCGAGTACGCCCATGAGCTCTTTCATGGTCGAGATCTTCTTGTCGGTGATGAGGATATACGGCTTGTCGAGCTGTGCCTCCATCTTCTCGGTGTCGGTGATGAAGTATGCCGAGATGTAACCGCGGTCGAACTGCATGCCCTCGACTACCTCGACGTGGGTTTCGGTACCCTTGGCCTCCTCGACGGTGATGACACCCTCCTTGTTCACCTTGGCCATGGCCTCGGCTATGAGTTTGCCGATGTTGCCGTCATTGTTGGCCGATATGGTTGCTACCTGCTCGATCTTGGCAAAATCGCCGCCGACCTCCTGCGACTGCTTGCGCAGCGACTCTACGACCTTGGCTACAGCCTTGTCAATGCCTCGCTTGAGGTCCATCGGGTTGGCCCCTGCCGTAACGTTCTTCAGGCCTACGCCAATGAGTGCCTGTGCCAGAACCGTCGCGGTCGTCGTACCGTCGCCGGCATCGTCATTGGTCTTCGAGGCAACCTCCTTGACCATCTGGGCACCCATGTTTGCAAACGGGTCCTCGAGCTCGACCTCTTTCGCTACGGTCACACCGTCCTTGGTAACCTGCGGTGCACCGAATTTCTTGTCGATGATTACGTTGCGTCCCTTGGGACCGAGCGTTACCTTTACGGCGTTGCTCAGGGCATCTACACCCTCCTTGAGCATTTCGCGTGCTTCGACGTTATATTTTATCTCTTTTGCCATAGTGCTTAGTGTTTTTTCGGTTAGATAATTGCAAGAATATCCTGTTGTTTCATGATGAGGTAATCCTTACCGTCGATGTGGATCTCCGTACCGGCATATTTGCCGTAAAGAACCTCGTCGCCTACCTTTACCTCCATTTTGATCTCCGATGTGCCGGGACCTACGGCAACGACTTTGCCTGCCAGCGGTTTCTCTTTAGCTGTGTCGGGAATGATCAGACCTCCTGCGGTCTTCTCCTCGGCCGGATTGGGCAGTACCAATACGCGGTCTGATAGCGGTTTTACGTTCATGGTCTTTTATATTATAAGTTATATGAATTTTTCCTATTCGCACCCATATTGAACAATAGGTGTGCCAAACGGTTTTTGTCATGTGCAGGC
>DXGW01000079.1 GCA_019113665.1 Candidatus Alistipes excrementipullorum | reverse complement strand
CACCCGTACATGGCATACCCGTGGTCGCCGCGACTACGGCACGCTCGTGGAGCACATCGTGCAGGGAGCGCTGCGTTATCGCCAACAGCCGAGCCGCCGCATCACCGGCGAACTCTTCACCGGCGTACATCTGGACATGAACACGGTCGTATGCGACGACAAGTTCTTACATGCGGCCTATGCCGTAAATGCGCTCGACCTGAATGCGCTCGACGACAGTTACGACTGCGAACTTGTCGAGATGCCGGGATTGCTTGCGACGGAGACACCGCCCGAAGGAGACGACTGCATCGAGGCTGCCGCACTGTCGTTCTCCGTCGGCAAAGCCATACGCTGTCTCGACCTTCTTCTGCTACAGGATGCATCACGGCAGAAGGTCTTCCTGTTCGATGCCGCGACCCGTTCCGTGCGGGAGATATACCGGAGCGATGCGCCGTTCGCGATGTACGAGGCTGACGAGGGCTTCGTTATGGTAGATGGCGCACGACTGTGCCATGTAGATTGCCGCGGCATCGTGCAGCGGCTGCTCGACCTCGACGAGGAATATCGCTACCCTGCCACGCTTATGGACGGATATTTCCACGTCATAAGGGAGTTCAGGAAATATGTCGGGCCGCGCAGTTCGTCGGGCAACGCTTCAGATGAAACCCAATGGCGGACGTACCGATATCTGGACCGGCCCGAATGCCCGTACGAAGATGGCGACGGCTCCGTGCGCACTCCAAATACGACCTCAGCTGCCATGTCGGGCGATATCCTCTCCATGCGGAGAACCGACAATACCATATCAGTAAACACCTCGCAGTTCGCCTATCTGCACGACAAGCGTTTCGACAAGCCGTGCAGGATACAGACGTTCGAGGCCGGAACGGAGATAATGACTGTTTCGGACTGCTTCATCGGTCTGAATCTCGGTGACGAGTTCCTGTTCTACCGTCGGGACTCGATAACCGAACGCACACTGCTGCAACGATACGACGGGCGTGCCGACTGCGTCGACCATACCTTGAGCGAAACGGCCTTCTCCCGCAACGGGACAGTCATGCTGTCGGACATCGACGACGGCACCGTACGTACCGTCAGAAATCTTGCGGGAGCCGGGCAACCGCTCATCGGGCTGTTCCATATCCGCGGCGAACTTTACATAGTACGCGAACAGGCCATTTACAAACACATTGCATGACATGGAGACACTAAGCATCATTCTGAACTTCATTCTGGCCAGCGGACTTGCCGGCACAATACTCTTTTTTCGTTCCAGACGGCGTCAGGCCGCAGCCGAGGCCGACTCGGCGGAACTGGAGAACACCGAGAAGATAGTGGCCATACAGTCCGAACAGATAACGCGTCTGGACGGCCGCGTGGAGAAACTCGAGGAGAAGGTCGACAAACTCGAAATAATCATCGAACACAAGGACGTTGAAATCGACCGCAGCCGCACAATCATCCGGCAGGCCTACAAATGCGACATTCCGCCCGAACGTTGCCCCGTTCTGGTAAAGCGGGACGAACTGGAGCGTCGGCGCAGGGAACGGGACGAAAAACGTCAAAAAACCGAGATACGATGACACGTGGATTACGAAATCGGAATCCGGGCAATATCCGGAAGTCAGGAACTGCATACATGGGCGAGGTCATACCGTCGCAGGATGCCGCCTTCAAGCAATTCGAGACGATGGCATGGGGATACCGTGCCGTATTCGTGCTGCTGGACTCGTACCGTCGTCGCGGATACGTCACCATGCGACAGATGATTGCCCGCTATGCTCCGCCGGTTGAGAACGATACCGGAAACTACATCCGCTGCGTCTCCGTCTGGTCCGGCATAGATGCGGACGAGCCTCTCGATACGAACGACCGGAGTACCATGCTCGCCGTCGTAGCGGCCATAAGCCGCATGGAGAACGGCTGTGAGGCCGTAATGTCCGACGTCGAGGCCGGATGGGCGTTATTCATGCAACACAAACCCTGATGCGTCATGTCACGAAGAATCGCCGATCTCGTCATAAAAATCGGAGCCGACTCCTATGAGTTCCAGCAGAAGGCGCAGCAGGTCGAACGCAATCTCGGCTCGCTCGAGAAGAAATTGACATCGCTCGGCAAGTCGCTCTCCGTGAAACTTACTGCTCCGCTTGTTGCACTCGGGGCCGTGGCCTTGAAAAACGCCGATACGCAGCAGCAGGCCGAACAGCGTCTGCTTACGGCACTAAAGGGACGTACGGACATCCAGCAGCGTCTTATCTCGCAGGCGGCCGAGTTGCAGTCGCGCTCCGTGTTGGGCGACGAGGTCATTATCGGGCAACAGGCCTATCTGGCCTCGCTGGGAATGACCGAGGAGCAGATCGGCCGAGTGATCGAAGCCTCGGCGCAGTTGTCCGCCGCTACGGGAATGACGCTCGACAGCGCAGTGAAGAATCTCGCCAAAACTTTCGGCGGTCTGACCGGCGAACTGGGCGAGAGCATTCCGAAACTGAAGGAACTGACCGTCGAGCAGTTGAAGAACGGCGAGACCGTGGACTTCATACTCGAAAACTACAAGGGATTCGCCGAGAGTGCCGCACAGACGGCACTCGGTCCGTTGCGTCAATTAAACAACGCATGGGGCGACTTCCTCGAACAGATAGGCGCCGCAATGATGCCATTCGCCACGAAGGTGGCTCAGGCGCTGACCGTCGTCGTGCAGATGCTGCAGTCGCTCTCGCCCGCTACAAAGAAGGCGATAGTCGTCGTTGCCGGTCTGGCGGCTGCCATCGGGCCGTTATCGCTCGGAATAGGTGCCGTCATCAAGGCCTTGCCTTTGCTATCAGCCGGTCTTACCGCCCTGCTGTCTCCCGTGGGCCTTGTAGTCGCCGCAGTGCTTGCTCTCGGCGCCGCATTCGCCTATGCCCGTCTGGAGAAGCAGAAGATGATAGACGAGATGGCCGAAAGCGGCACGCTCGAAGAACTCGAACGCAAACTCAGCGACAATATCGCCCGGCAAAAAGCCATCATCGACGAAACGACGCGTACGCGTATCGTTCCCAATCTTGGAGGCATCGTAGCGGGATTTACGCTGCAGAAAGCGCCTGACGCATCGCAGTTGGCACCGCTCCGCAAGGAGTATGAACTGTTGACCGCCGCCATAGACAAGAAACGCGAGGCGGAGAAGAAAGCGGCCGAGACGCAGGCAGAGATGGACCGCATAACGGAACAGACGCGGCAGCAGACCGAAGAGTTGATGGCTTCGATAAATGCTGCAGCAGACGTTACGGAACGGACAACGGGCATCATAGGACGGCTGCAGAAGCAGATAGAGGAACTCGAAAAGCGCAAACTCCTGCCCGAATCGACACTTGAGGATATCGCCGCCGCGAATGCCGAAATCGCCCGTCTGCGCGATGAACTGCAGTATATCGGCAACCTTACGCCCGCGCAACTGAATCGTAACGATTCGGGGCCTGTACTGCCGGAAGGATTCAAGATAAAAATTCCGACAACGAAACTGGATATTTCCGATTTGGAACCCGTGGCTGCAGAGTACACCCACAAGATGCAGGAGATATTCACGTCGGTACGCGAAGGACTCTACGGCTGGAGCGACGACACGAGCCGTTTCCTGCAAAAGAATCTGACGTCGACGGTATCGATGGTGGATAAATACACATCGACGCTGACAAACCGCGGATGGTCCTTCTCGGCGGCGCTGGAGCAGGTGCATTCAACCATTGCGGATGTAATGCAGCGTTTCGACCGGCAGATATCGCAATTCATGGCCGACAGTATCGTCGCCGTGGCCGAAGCCATCGGGCAAGTTATAACCGGTGATCTCGGTTTCGGAGGTTTGTTGAAGTCGATACTGACCCAATTCGCATCATTCCTGAAGAACATCGGTACGCAGCTCATCGAGTTCGGTGTGATGATTCTGGCCTTCAAGTCGGCGTTGCGGTCGGTGCTGTGGAATCCCTGGGCGGCAATCGCCATCGGAGCGGCGATGGTGGCGGCCGCAGCCGTGATGACGGCACTCATCAACAAGAACGCCGGCGACAGCGTCCCGGCACTTGCGAACGGAGGTCTGGCCTACGGACCTACTTACGCCATGGTCGGCGACAACCCCAATGCCCGCACCGACCCCGAGGTCATCGCCCCGCTGTCGAGATTGCAGTCAATGCTCCCAACAGCAGGAGCCGCACAGCAGATACAAATAACCCTTGGCGGTCAATTGACTGCCAAGGGTCGTGATCTGGTCTATGTTCTCGGCAAGGAGAACTTCAAGTCAGAGGTGTTGGGTGGGTAAATCAGAGAAAAACAATGTCTCACAACCAAACCGGATTGAATATTTATTTTCGTAACGTATGGACGACATCCGCATCAAAGATCTGACGAGTGCCGCGGGGCAACTGAATGAATTCGACAATTTCGAGTTCATCGTCGACGTGCCGTCGGCCGAGGCGTCGATGAAGGTCTCGGGCAAGGACGTCAAGAGCGTAATGTCTCCAAAACAGCACACCCATGCCCTTTCCGACGTGTCGGGCCTGACCGGTGAACTGGAGAAAAAGCTGGACAAAAAAGGCGGCGCAATCACGGGTGACCTTTCCGTCATGGGCGATACCTATCTGCGGAGGCTGCATCTTGAGGAGTTTCTCGAGGTTCCAGAATATCGTTACAATCGCGTCGAAACACTTGTCGGCGACAAGTGGTCGGCACCGGGGTGCGGTATTGTCGCTGCAGTTGCCGCGGAGACCTGTACTCTGACGGTCAAACTGGAGGAGGGCGAAGTCGGCACGCTCCGCGAGAATGACCTCTGCATGGGTATCTTTTTGCAAGCCGCCACGAACGACGTAACAGACGTCACCGTCGATTCGGACGACTCGTTCGGCAACCGCACATATGCCGGCTTCACGACATGCTACTTCCGTCTCACGGAGTGCCTGGACCCGATAAATTACAGCGAATGGCGCTACGAGTTGCGCGACGGTTATTCTGTCCATCCGCAGGTGGCGATGCACTTCGTCGCGTTCGGCAACACCTCCGCCCCGGAGCGTCAGACTTCCCGTTATGAGACCCGTACCTACATGCGCTTTCTGGTCGGCATGAACGACTGGACAATCCGCACGGAAAACATAGCCGCGCAGTTCGGCGACCTGTCGAATCTTGCGGCGCACGGACTCGACATGACCGGCTATTCGGCTTATCTGAAGAACATCTACCTCACAGGGTTCATCTCCGACCGTACGGGCGATTCATGGTTCAACTCCGCCACGGGCGAGATGCAGCTATTCAACCGCACGACCGGTTACGGAGTCTCGTTCCGAGACGGCGTGCTGCGCGTCGGACGCATCGATCCGGCAAAACCAGACAGCGGCACCGATTTCGATACGTTGTTGCAAAGCGTATCGGATACGCAGGAGGTATTGCGGCAAATCAACTCCGATGCCTGCGTATCCCCTGTCGAGAAATCGTTCCTGCGCGAGCGCGGACAGGACATCCGCAACGAGTACGAACAACTCCGCGCCGAGGCGCTTACACGCATCAGCACGACAGGCTATCGCTTCATAGGCGACAAGGCCCTCACCGTAAACGGACAACGACGTATCGTCCGCTTGTTGAACGATGAGTGGACGCCCTACGAGGAGGCTTTTTTGGCGGCTGTGGCAGCCGTCGAACACTATACGCAGGCAGAACCCGAGTTCATACCAATCGACGAGGATTTCGCCGCGCTGGAGCGTTACTACGACGCCAGACGGAAGATTGCCGGAGTGCTGGACAACGCAACGAAAACCGCAAGCGATTTGGACTATCTGCGCGAGAACTTCCGCGATATTTCGACTGAAATAGACGGGACGAGCGGCATGGTTCTATCAGGCTTCATGGGCGTAAAGGACGAGAGCAACGTCAAGGTTGTAGCCGGCATGGCCGGCAGCGTTGTGGAGGGTACGGCATCGGACAAACACGGCAAGTTGATGCTCTTCGCCGGCGCCGACGGCATACGCAATGCGGCAACGGCCGCGACACGCATCTACGAAGACGGCCACATGGAGGTCGGCAGCGGTATCTTCAGCGGCTACTCGAAGGTGCTGTTCAAAAGGCTCGACGAAGAAGGTACGCTTTACGACTCCGCGACGCGCAAATATACGGTAGACCGGAACTTCAATCTGATAATTCTCGGCAAGCGGTACGCGGAATATCTGTTCTGGCTCGACCTGCCGTCATCGTCGGATTTCATCGGATGCGTACTCAATATTTACGACTCGCCCATGCGCACGTACAGTTCGGCAAGTCTGGTTATCGCGGCCGACGACGTCGAATCCGGAATATATTCCACGCTTAAAAAAGGTGCTTTCGGATTCGAGCCCGTACCCAGAATCGAGACATACGGCGGCATTCTTCAACTGCTGGCCGTACCGTCGACATACGCGGATAAGTGCATGTGGCACGTGACATATCAACATATGACCGAATTCAAGATTTACGAAGGATAACGATTATGGCAGAGACGATTATCGAGGGCATTACGCTCTCCCAATTACCCAAGGTCACTACCCTTTCAGACACCGACCTGCTGGAGATTGACCGCAACGGCACGGGTGCATCAGTGAGTTATGCGACGCTTGTAGATGCGATTGGCGGTTCGCTCGGATTGACAGACCTCGAGGAGGCATTGAAACAGATTATAGGATAACGCACCATGGCAGATTTCACAGCAATAGTTTCACGGCTCGATGGACTGCGGCAGTCCCTGGCCGCCACCCTTCTTGCCAAAG
>DXGW01000078.1 GCA_019113665.1 Candidatus Alistipes excrementipullorum | reverse complement strand
TTCAGCATCATAAACCCGGCAAATTGCCCTCAGAATGCTCTCTGAAGGCGTTTTCTTACCACATTTCCCATTTTAGGAGCACAGATGACGGAAATCCGCATACTTTTTATTAAGTTTGTATGATAATCCTATTTCGATATAAGATATGCACGAATACGATTACCTGATAGTAGGTGCCGGTCTCTTCGGTGCCGTCACGGCCTACCGGGCCACAAAGGCCGGCAAGAAGGTCCTCGTACTGGACAAGCGCAGCCATACCGGCGGCAACGTACACTGCGAGGAGATCGACGGCATCAACGTCCACAAGTACGGGGCACACATATTCCACACGTCGGACCGCGAAGTGTGGGAGTTCGTGAACCGCTTCGCCGAGTTCAACAACTACGTGAACTCACCGGTAGCCAACTACCGCGGCAAGCTCTACAACCTGCCCTTCAACATGAACACGTTCTACGCGATGTGGGGAGTGACTACACCGGCCGAGGCGCAGGCAAAGATCGACGAACAGCGCCGCGAAGCAGGCATCACAGAACCGCACAACCTCGAGGAGCAGGCCATATCGCTCGTCGGACGCGACATATACGAGACCCTCGTAAAGGGATATACCGAGAAACAGTGGGGCTGCGACGCCCGCGAGCTTCCGGCATTTATCATAAAGCGTCTGCCCGTGCGCATGACATTCGACAACAACTACTTCAACGACCCGTACCAGGGTATTCCCAAGGGCGGATACAACCGCATCGTCGACGCGCTGCTCGAAGGATCCGAGGTCAGGCTGAACACCGATTTCTTCGACGACCGCGAAAAATGGGAGGTCTCATGCAAGCGGATAATCTTCACGGGCCGCATCGACGAATACTACGGATACCGTTTCGGTCAGTTGCAATATCGCTCACTCCGCTTCGAGACAGAACGGCTCGACACGCCCAACTACCAGGGTTGCGCCGTAGTGAACTACACGGCACGCGAGGTTCCCTATACACGCATCATCGAGCACAAGCACTTCGAGTTCGGCACACAGCCGTCGACGGTCATCACGCGCGAATACCCCGACACCTTTGCCGAGGGCAAGGAGCCCTACTACCCCATAAACGACGAACGCAACAACGCCCTGTACGAGCGTTACCGCGCCCTGGCGGCCGACGACCCGAAGGTAATTTTCGGCGGCAGGCTCGGCGAGTACCGCTACTACGACATGGACAAGGTGATTGCAAGCGCCCTAAAACTGAAGTTAGATGAGTAAGACCGTTATTCTCGTCTGTGCCCACAAACAGGACGAGTGCCTCGCGGAACCGCCATACATGCCCATACAGGTAGGCAAGGCAATATCAGGAGTCGACCTGGGATTCACGGGCGACAATACGGGCGACAACATCAGCACCCGCAACCGCAACTTTTGCGAACTGACGGCCCACTACTGGGCATGGAAGAACCTCAAGGGCGCCGATTACGTCGGGCTGTGCCACTACCGGCGCTATTTCGACTTCGGCTCCGACACATGCAACGTCGTGACGGCACCGACACGGCAGTTCTTCTCATCGCCGCACCCGGTACCCGACTTCGACAGGCTGTTCAGCCGCTACGACATGGTGATGTCCAAACCGAAGCCATACGCCTACAACCTATACCGCGACTATTCACGGTGCCACAGGCAGGAGGACATCGACACTCTGCGCGAGATTGTACAGGAACTCTATCCGGACTATGTCGAGTCGTTCGACCACGTATTCTTCCACAACAACATGCTGTCGCATTTCAACATGTTCGTGATGCCGTGGCTGCGGTTCGAGGAGTACTCCAAATGGCTGTTCGACATACTCTTCGAGGCCGAACGCAGGATAGAAATTCCGTCAGACCCGGTGCAGGCCCGCATTTTCGGATATATGAGCGAGAGATTGATGTCGGTCTACGCACGACGGAACGGGCTGATTGTCAAATACCAGACCGTAACGATGGTTACAGACGACAAGAAAAAGGGACTTGCCAGCTACATGTTCCACAGCGTGATGAACAACATGCTGTACACCATTACGCGGCCCTTCTACCGCAACAAACCTAAAACGAGATGATATTGCGCCAGAAGCGCCACATGCGGGGCTTGTTCCAGCTGTGACAGCCGAACGGAAGGCGCCCGCCGCACAGACGGTAACAATATCGGGGATTGGTATCGAAAGCGAAGGCGAGAGCCTCCTCCGGCGTCGGGTAACGGAATCCGGCAGGTACCGTAGCCCAGAAGACGTCCTCGTTCCACAGATGGCCGCGCCCCGACTTGAAGCGTTCAGTCTCGGCCGCATACCTGTCGCACGCGCCGATAAACGAGTCGACGCGGCGCAGCGTAAGCCCGCCGTTGCCTATCCTGCCGTATATGTCCTGCTTGAGCAGTTCTCCCGGTCGCTTCGCCATGCGGTATCTCAACCTCATATACTGTTTTACCAGCGGCAAGTCGTATACCCGGCGCCTGATCCACGGTGCAGCCACACAGTCGTAGCCGCGGTCGCACCACATCTCCAGTTCGTCGCGGAAGATCCATGCATCGGTATGACATACCAGTATATAGTCCGTATCGGCGAACAGTTCATAGAAACCGCGCGACAACATCATGACGTTGTATCCGTGTATGCCGTTTCTGGAGCCCAGCCACTCGTCCGAGACCTCCAGTTCCTCATGCGGCGGAAGGCCGTCGGTCACGGCGGAGATATCAAGGCCCCGAGGCTTGAGCAACACGATCGGCCATTGTCCGAGTTTGTCTAACGTATTGCGCAACGAAGCCTGCTCCCCTGCCGCAAGCGAGGGGCGGTATACCGGAATCACAACCTTGGCCTTGTATCTCTTCTCCATAAATTTCTATCTGACATAAGATTTGACGGCATCGGCAACACGCTCACCGTCGAGTGCCGCCGAGATTATCCCACCGGCATATCCGGCGCCCTCCCCCGTCGGGAAGAGCCCCTCGGCCGTCGGGTGCATCAGTGTGGCCGGGTCACGCGGGATCCGCACCGGAGTAGAGGTACGCGACTCCACGCCCGTCACCACGGCCTGATCGGTCAGGAACCCGTGCATGCGTCGCCCGAATGTCGATATGCCGCTGCGCAAAGCCGCCGACACAAAATCGGGCAGCCACCGGTCGAGTCGTGACGGGGTCACCCCCGGGATATACGATACGGCAGGCAGACTGGAGCTGCCGCGGCCCGCAACGAAATCGGTCACACGCTGTGCCGGTGCTATCTGATGCTCGCCACCGTTGCGTCGTGCCGCAGTCTCGACTTCGCGGCGGAATGCCAGTCCGGCGAGATCCCCGTATTGCGGGCGCAGATACTCGAAATCGGAGACGCGTATCTCGGTCACAAGACCCGAATTGGCAAACGGCGAGTTGCGCTCGCTCGGCGACATTCCGTTCACCACCGACTGCGACGCGTCGGTCATGGCCGGGACCATGAATCCGCCCGGGCACATGCAGAAGGAGTAGACGCCGCGCCCGCCCTCCTGCGACACGAGCGAATAGGAGGCCGCCGGCAGATACTCCATCTCCGAAGAGTTGCGGTACTGTATCGAGTCTATGAGAGCCTGCGGGTGCTCGATCCTCACACCGAGAGCAAACGGTTTAGCCTCAAGTGCAATTCCGGCATCGTGCAGCATCATGTATATGTCATCGGCCGAATGTCCTGTTGCCAGCACTACGGCCGCAGCATCTATCTCCGTATCGCCGCACCACACGCCGCAGACACGGCCGCGCTCCAGTTTCAGGGCGGTAACCCTGCGGCCGAACAGCACCTCGCCGCCGGCATCGCAAATCGTGCGGCACATGGCCGAGATTATGCGGGGCAGGCGGTCGGACCCGATGTGCGGGTGAGCCTCGTAAAGGATTTCGGGCGACGCCCCGTGAAAGACAAGCGTCTGCAGGGCCTTGTTGTAGTCGCCGCGTTTCTTGCTGCGCGTAAAGAGTTTGCCGTCGGAGAAGGTACCGGCTCCGCCCTCGCCGAATGCATAGTTCGAGTCGGGGTCGACGGCTCCGTTGCGGTTGATCGCGGCTACATCGCGCTTGCGGGGCAGCACCTCCTTGCCCCTCTCGACTATTATCGGACGCAGACCGAGTTCAATAAGCCGCAAAGCGGCAAAAAGCCCCGCAGGGCCGGCGCCGACTATAACTACCGGAGTATGTCCCGCAACCGAAGGATAATCGAAATGCACGGGAGCGGGCAGAGGCTCGCGGTCGACATATACCTCAAGCGAGAGATTCACTTTCGGCCGTCCGCGGCGGGCATCGACCGACCGCTTGACCACACGCACCAGCGCGATGTCACGGTCAGAGACGCCGAGCGTACGTGCCGCCTGCAAGGTATAGAATTTTGTATCGGCGGCCTGTTTCGGCGTAAGTGAGAGAGTTACGGTTTGCGGCATGACATCGTTCGTTAACAACGCAAAATTAACCATTATTTGCAAAAATATCGGCCTATGGGTCGGGCTATTGCGTTTTTTTTCTAACTTTGCGGAACATCGTCTGCGGATATGGTGTAATTGGTAGCCACGTCAGACTTAGGATCTGATGCCGAGAGGCGTGGGGGTTCGAGTCCCTTTATCCGCACGAAAAGCAGTCCCGACCGAATCGGGGCTGCTTTTTTATTGCACGGATCCGAACGGTGCATCAGTGGTGCTGCGGGTTGAAGGCTCCGATGGTCTTGATGCGCTCCTCGAAATCCTCACGCGACACGATCGTGTGGTTCTTTATCTTCGAGCGGTAGTTGTATATGGTCGTTGTCGAATAGCGCAGCAACGCCGCAATCTTCGACGAGTCGCGTATGCCCAGACGTATAAGGGCGAAGATGCGCAGCTCCGTGGTCAGCAGCTCACCCTTCTTCGGCTTTATGCGGGCCTCGCTGTCGAGCAGAGAGTTGAAATCCTCGATAAACGTCGGATAGAGATGCAGGAATGTGGTGTCGAAATTGTGGTAGAACTCGTCGAGTTCGCGCTTGTTGGGTTCGGGCGAGGAGTACTCCTTGCGCAACTCGGCAATGCGCCCGTCGACCAGCATGCGGCGCACGTGGCGGCGCGTACCCATTATCTTGTCGATATACTCCGAACACATCGTGAGGAATATGCCGATATACTCCTCCTTCACCTCATTGGACTCCGACAGCTGGTCGTTTAGCGACAACAGCTTCTCGTTGAAACGCTGCAGGTTGTCGTTCGACTCGTTGAGTTTGGCGTTGGATTCGTTGAGTTTGGCGTTGGACTCGTTGAGTTTGGCGTTCGCCTGCTGCAACTGCAACCTCGCGACATTGAGTTTGCGGTTCTGGCGGCGGAAAAAGAGCAAACCGCCGAACGCCAGCAAAAGGAATATGCCGATCGACAGGAATACTATGTTGTACAGCACGTTCACACGCTGCTGACGGTCCATGTACGCCTTTTCGATACTGTACATCACGGTCATGTCCTGCCATGGCCGCAGCCACGAATTGAAGAACCGCGCATCGTCCATAACCACCCTCACATAACGCATCGCACGCGTCACGTCATAGTCGAGAAGCGTTATCGAGAGGCTTTTCAGGGCGGAATTGTCACGTATGGCCAACTGTATGTCGGTGGCTGCAGCCCGCGCATACCATATCTGCGCCGTTTCGCGGTCACCGGTCCGGTCGGCCACAAGGGCACGCATGTGAGCGGCTATGGCATAATCGCGGGTCAGGGGCTGCTGCCCGGCACAGAAACGGTCGGCATATTCGACGGCAAGGTCATAATCCTTGCGGTCGATGGCCTGCCACAACCTGAACTGCACATTGGCCATGGAGGCCGAATCGGTATTCTCCACAATCTGACGCGCATAATATTCGGCCAGCTGCCATGAATGGCGTTTCTGCAGCGTATCGCGCGAATAGAGCAGCAGTTCGTCGTTCAGTTTGTGGCGCGCTATGTAGTACTTAACCAGCCCTTCGCTGCACAACGCCGCCGTATCGACCCTGTCGAGCAGGTTGGCAGCCTCGAGGTAAATGCCGGCCGAACTGTATAGGTACGACAACTGTATGCGGCTGCGGTCGACACGCGAGCGGTTCCCGAGCCTGTCACACAGGGCAATATTGGAATAGAGGTATTCGATCGCCGAATCGACCTGGTAAGGCACATACTCGTCTATGAGCTGCTGGTTGAGCATGACGCGCTGGTCATCGGAGAACTCGGTGGTTTCGAGTATCTTCTTCAGCGAGCGTATGCGTTGTTCACGGCCTGCTATGTATGTTTCACGATTGGCGATAACCACGTCCAGGCGCGCAAGCTCGGCATCGAGCTGGCTTCGTGCACCCCCTCGTGACATCGACATCAGAGGGAAAAAGGCTATCAGCGCCAATGACAGTTTTACAAATATCTTCATGGGTTAGCGGTTTCTGTATAAACAAAGATAAGAAAATCCGCCGAATATCGCATTCGCACCCAAAAACAACAGCCCCGCACAGTATATATTACGCAAATGCAGCGTTTTTACAAATCTACCTATTTTCTGAAGCCGGAGAAGAAATCATGCCTAATTATCAGCAAGATAGAATTAAAAACACCAAAACACATCTACTTATTTTCGTTATTTTTTCGTAATAACCGGCAGATTTATTAATTTTAGATAAAAACCGGGAACCTAAATTCACAAACACTACCGACTCTACCTAATTTTTTCTATTAATTTAATTATTGTAGAACAAACTTTATTAACTTCAAAACTTATCCGTATGACAAGTTTCAACTTAAAACTGCGGCCTTGTCGCCGGAACGGATACAGGACTTTGCTTCTTAGCGCATTGTTCATACTGTTCGGGACGACAGCAATGGCTCAAGAGGTGACCGTAACAGGAACCGTCACCGACAAGTCAGGACAACCCGTCATTGGAGCGACCGTCATCGAAGATGGTACGACGAACGGCACCGCAACCGGCATGGACGGCACCTACACACTGAAACTCAAAGGGGGGGGGTCCGCACCCACTCTTGTGTATCAATCGCTCGGATACGTCGACCAGACCATTCCGGTAAACGGACGTACCCGTATTGATGTAACGCTTGCTGAAAATGCCGTGGAACTCGATGCCGTAGTCGCCATCGGTTACGGTACAGTAAAACAGAAGGACATCACCACGGCCGTGTCGATCGTAAAGACCGACGACCTGGACCGCCGACCGATATCGTCGGTATCGGGAGCACTGCAGGGCAAGGCTGCCGGCGTACAGGTAATCCAGCCCAACGGTGCGCCGGGTCAGGGCATGGTAATCCGCGTGCGCGGTGCCTCGTCCATCTATTCCGCTTCGACCAACGAGCCTCTTTTCGTTGTTGACGGCGTACCCGTAGGAACCGGCAGTTCGGCCGTAGCCTACCTTTCACCCAACGAGATCGAGACAATGCAGGTGCTCAAGGACGCATCGTCGGCCGCAATCTACGGATCGCGTGCAGCCAACGGCGTCGTGCTGATCACCACCAAGCAGGGAAGTGCCAAGAAGGGTCCCGAAGTTACATTCTCGACCTATGTCGGCATCTCGCAGGTAACGAAGAACTATGACGTGCTCAACGCACAGCAGTACCGCGAACTCATGGAGGAGACCGGTGCCGTATCGGGACTTCCCGACGTGATTACCGACGTGACCGACTGGTTCGACGAGACCTACTCGAACGGTATCAACCAGAACTACCAGTTCTCGATATCGGACGGCAACGAAAAATCGTCGTACTATCTGGGCGGCGGATACTCCAGCGAAAAGGGTGTCATCAACACCACCTCGGCCGACCGATACAACGTCAAGGCCAGCTTCGACCGCAAGATTTTCAAGTGGCTGTCGGCAAGCGCCTCGACTACCTTCTCGCACTACTCGTCGAAGGGTTCGATCATATCCGGACAGGGTGCCAACCGCGCCGGTGTGGTAGTATCGGCAATCACGACCCCGACCTATGCCCCGGTATGGGATCCCGAGAACCCCGACCAGTTCAACAACAACTTCTACGGAGCCAACCTCACCTCCCCGCGTGAGAACATGGCCCGCACCGACTACGACAAGTATATCACCGACCGCCTTATCCTGTCGGGCAACCTGAACTTCTTCCTGGCAAAGGGACTCACATTCAAGTCCACGGTAACCATGGACCGCTCGTGGGCGCACAACTCGACGTTCCTCGACCCGATCCGCACCACCCACGGACGTACCGAGCACGGAACGGCATCGGATACCCGTTCGGACGACTGGCGAATGGTCTATGACAATATTCTCACATGGCAGGCCAATTTCGGCCGCCACAACCTCGAGCTAATGGGCGGTACGTCGGCCACGGTATCCGTATGGGAACAGCTCACCGGCAGCCGCTCATACTTCTCGACCACAAACGGCAACGCCATCACCAATATCAACGGCGGTAACAACGGCGGTCTGCGCGGACAGAGCGTCGGCAAGGACGAATGGTCGATCATGTCGTACCTGGCCCGCGTATCGTACAACTACGACGACCGTTACCTGCTGACCGCTAACTTCCGAGCCGACGGTTCGTCGAAGCTCGCCCCGGGTCACCGCTGGGGTTACTTCCCTTCGGTATCGGCCGCATGGCGCATATCGCAGGAGCAGTTCCTCAAGGACGTACTGTGGATCAACGACCTCAAGCTGCGCGTCGGCTGGGGACAGACCGGTAACCAGTCGGGTCTGACCTCATACGGCTGGATGCAGCTCTACAACACCAACTACTACAACTGGACCGATGACGCATACTCGCAGGCAGTTCCTACGGTCGGCTCGAAAAGCAATATCCAGAACAAGGACCTGACGTGGGAGACAACCACGCAGACCAACGTCGGCATCGACTTCTCGGTTCTCAACAGCCGTCTGAGCTTCACCCTTGACCTATATTATAAATATACCAAGGACATGCTCATGAGTGTCCCGATGCCTTCGCCCTACCCCAACATTATCCGCAACGAGGGTGAGATGTCGAACATGGGTATCGAATTCCAGATATCGTCCGTGAACATCGCCCGCAAGGACTTCACATGGACCACCGACTTCAACATCTCGGCAAACCGCAACCGTCTCGAGAAACTCGACCTGCAGCAGGTTTACTACTATGGCAAGACGGCGGACATCGTCAACGACTACGTTATCCGCATGACTCCGGGCCAGCCGCTGTCGAAATTCTGGGGCTACATCTCCGACGGTGTCGATCCCGAGACCGGTGACCTCATCTACCGAGACCTCAACAACGACGGCGAGATCACCCCGTCGGACAAGACATGGATCGGCGACGCCAACCCGAAGTTCACGTTCGGTATGACCAACACCTTCTCGTGGAAGGGTCTTTCGCTGAGTATCCTGCTTACGGGTTCCTACGGCAACGACATCTTCAACGCATCGCGCATCGAGACCGAAGGTATGTACAACGGCAACAACCAGACGACGACGGTTCTGCGCCGCTGGAGAATTCCCGGACAGATCACCGACGTGCCGCGTGCAACGACAGACGCCTACAACGTCAAGAACTCGACACGCTGGGTAGAGGACGGTTCGTACCTCAAGGTGAAGAACATCACCCTCTCGTACGACATCACATCGCCCAAGCTTCGCCGCGCCTACATCTCGCGCATACAGCCGTACATATCGCTGCAGAACTTCATCACCTGGACCAAATACTCGGGCTACGACCCCGAAGTTAGCCAGTGGGATACCGCCACGCAGATGGGTATAGACTGGGGTACATATCCCAATGTCCGTACGGTAGTGGTAGGACTCAACATCACCTTGCTA
>DXGW01000077.1 GCA_019113665.1 Candidatus Alistipes excrementipullorum | reverse complement strand
TATTTTTATGGCATTGTCTTCTCCATGCTTGATGATCTGCCCGGTTGCCGAATTTACTATGGCGCTTGTTCCCGGGAACTCGAATGTCATGGGCCCGTACAGACACAGGGCAAACCACAGGCCGTTGTTTGCCGGGTCGGAAATGTAGAACAGACGGTGGACGGCCGGCACGATATTGCCGAAGCGGTTGCGCATGCGCAGTTTGTTGACGAGGTAGTAGTCGGCTCGCCTGCTTTTGGGAAGATGCCTGATGAAATGGAAAAAGCGCAGCTCGTTAAGGTGTTTGTCATGCAGGTCGTTGGGCTGTATTAGCTCCATTATGCGTCTTTCCCATATCGAATCGATCGTCTCTTCGCCGGCCGGCCGGTTGCCTATGCCGAGTGTCTCGGCGAACCGGCCATAATAGATGTGGCTGACGTTGGACTTGAGGTCGCTGAGTACCGAAACTGTATTCTCCATGGAGGCGTAGTTGCGGGCGGCCGTTTTGTATCTTTCTGTCAACGAAGGGTCTGACTGCGGTGATTCATCGGAGTCTCTGAGTTTCATCAGTTCGCTGGTGAGCCTGTCGACTATGTCCATGCGGTAAAAATGGTTATTTATAATTATTTGTACTTATATTTCAGTGCAGTACCTTTGCAAAGGTAGTCAATATTGATGGTTATTCATGTTAATCCAATAATAAAATGAAAAAGTGGTTTTTGTCGGGGCTCTGCATTGTCGGGGCCGTTCAGATGGGCACAGCCCAGTCATTGGATAAGATGCAATGGTTCAACGAGCCCGAGCAGTGGGAGATCGATGAGGGAACGCTTTCGATGTTCGTTACGCCCCAGAGTGATTATTGGCGTATTTCGCATTATGGCTTTACCGTCGATGACGCTCCGTTCTATTACGCAACCTACGGCGGGGAGTTCGAGGTCAAGGTTAAGGTCAGCGGCGACTACAGAGAGCGTTTCGACCAGGCAGGTCTCATGCTCCGTATCAATCATGAGAATTACATCAAGACCGGTATAGAGTATGTCGACGGCAAGTTCAATATAAGCACTGTCGTCACACACCATACTTCGGACTGGAGTGTCATTACGCTCGATAAGCCCGTGCCGTATATATGGATTAAGGCTGTCAGAAGGCTCGATGCCGTGGAGATCTTCTATTCGTTCGATGACAAGGAGTACGTCATGATGCGCAATGCGTGGTTGCAGGACAATATCCCGGTTCAGGTAGGGTTGATGGGTGCAAGCCCCGACGGCAAGGGGTTCAAGGCCACATTTGAACATTTCAAGGTGAAACATCTCCCCGACAAGCGCAGGCTGGAGTGGCTCTCCAGAAACGCCGCGGAGTGATGAATGCATGAAAAAACCGTTACGGGCTGAAACCTCGTAACGGTTTTCTGTTTTATGATATTTGACGTCGGCGGTTACCTTATTCCCAGCCTCCACATGGCGCCGAGAATGCAGCGGCGGATCAGCGGCGGGGTGGCGGTCCATATGGCCGAGACAGTGCGCCAGCGGCGTGACCCGCACTCGGTGCTGCGCCCTTTACTGTCTATTATGCAGCTGACCATGGCCACCACATCGGCCGTGGTGCAGTGTTCGACTTTCCGGTAGTTGCCGTCGCCGGCAAGCGTGAGCCTTTCGCCGTCGCGTGCAGTTATGCGGTGCATGACATGGTGGCCGTGATGGCGGAACAGCACGATGTCCCCTTTTTGCAGTCTCTGTGCGTAGCACGGCGACAACCGTACCGAAGTGCGGTCGCTGCGCATGAACGGGCGCATGCTGTGCCCCTTGACGCGTATCACGACGTCACGGCCTTCGGCAATTAACTCTTCGACCTGAGCGAAGAATATGTCGTTGCCTATTGTCATCATGCCTTGACGTTTTCCGTGCCGAATATCGTCGAATACGACAGCCGTGCGGCATCGGCATCGGGAAGACATTCGAGATGGTAGACCGGCACCTTGCCGAGAACCTCGGAGAGCGTGTCGCAGATGTTGTCCTGCAGCTCGGTGTCGTATGCGAATGCGGGCGGACACGAGGGTAGCAGTGCGCCGAGGGCATTGATCGTTCCGAGACGGTGTATCTTGTTGTACGGGGCCTGGCTCAGGCGGACTATTCCCTTTATCGGGAAGCTGCGGTTGACGTAGCAGGGCGTCTTGCCGCTCCACGGCGAGCCGAAAGCCGTCGGTATGCCGTCGACGCATTTGATTATGGGGCTGTCGTCATTCAACAGCTTCGCCCCGTCGATATTCTCGCGCCACAGACGCGTATGGGTGCTTTTCCCTGTACCGGACTCTCCGAGGAACATTACCGCACCGCCCTCCTTGACTATGACCGACGAGTGTACGGCTATGGCGTGGTGCGGATTTACGGCCAGCCCGAACATGATCCACAACCCGAATCGCAGAAGTGACGGTTCGGGGGCTTTGCCTGCGGCTATGTTGCTGTAAACCTTGGCCGAGCCGAACTCCTTGATGAATACCGTGTCGTGCGATGCGTCATCGCAACCTTGCGGTCGCATGTAGAAGAGATGTCCGCCTTCGTAGCGGCAGAAGAAGCAGTCATGCTTCGCGTCCTCGAACTCGAACCGGTGCAGCAGCCTGAAATCGTAATCGCCGACGGCGAGAGGCAGGTCGGCGTGCAACTCCATTACGGGGCGGGCGGCATCGTCGTAATCGGCGGCAAAGGGCTTGAACCCGCGCAGTCCGGCATCGACCAGGTCGGCGCACGGCTCGTCGGCGCGCAGACGGAATCCGGCCAGTATGTAATCCTTATTCATGTTGGTCAAGTGTTATTGTGCGGTCGCAATAGTCGAGCGAACTCTCGCGGTGGGCTATTACGACGATTGTCAGTTCCTTGTTGTTCCTCGACAGCTCCTCGATTGCGGCGTTGATGTTCTGCTCGGTCGAGTTGTCGAGCGACGACGTCGCCTCGTCGAAGAAGAGCACGTCGGCCTCCTTGTAGAGTGCGCGGGCGATGCCTATGCGCTGGCGCTGCCCGCCAGAGAGGCGGTTGCCGCACTCCCCGGCCGGAGTGTCGACACCGAGCGGCAGCGAGTCGATGAATTCGCGCAGGTTGGCCATGTCTATGGCCCGGTCGAGGCGTTTGCGGTCGACGGTATCGGGATCGGCGCCGAGGGCTATGTTCTCGACGAAAGTGCCGTCGGCAATGAAGACGTTCTGCGAGACGTATCCTATCGTATTCTGCCATTTGCGCCTGTTTGCGCCGGTCAGCGGTTCGCCGTCGACGCAGATGACCCCCGAGGTCGGTTCGTAGAATCCGAGCATGAGGTTGAACAGCGTGGTCTTGCCTG
>DXGW01000076.1 GCA_019113665.1 Candidatus Alistipes excrementipullorum | reverse complement strand
CGTGAAAGTTTCACCATGTGCGACGAATTTGCCGAAGCCATAAACCGTCAGGGACACGGCCGCATAAGGATAAAGCCGAGACGCAATACCGTGCTTTACTCGTTTGCAACCTTATGCTGCGTATTCGCATTAGTGGTAGCCGGATACGTTATCGTGGACAACCAGGGCAAAGACGATCAGCCGGCAATGGTGCAAAGTTCCGCGACGTCAGATACGGGCGCCGCAACAGACAAGGCAGCCGAAAACATGGTAGCGGCAGACAACGATACAACCGCACAAGCCGCACAGAGCGCACCCGACACTGCTGGCAATGTGGCTGCAAATACGGCAACCGCAGAGGCGAAACCCGAGGAGGCATCAGCTGCAGGCGCCGCCGACAACATGGAGACCATTCTCGACTGCACGCCGGGACGCCATTACGTTGTATACGGCATATTCTCCACTCCCGAAAACGCGATACGCGCAGCCAGGGAGGCCCGTGGCAAGGCCGAGAACCCCATATGCCGGATATACCGGTATGGGACGCGATACATGGTATCGGTATACGAGGACGACGACCGCAACGAATGTCTCGGATACATGGACTCGCACGCCCGTGAATTCCGCGACACGTGGATATACACCAAAAAGCAGTAATGCGCCCGTCGGAGATCATAACCAAAGCGATCGACGCGCTGTACATACGCCCCATTGCCGCAGTCATACCGCGCCAAATATTCAGATACGGCGTATGCGGCGGATCGAACATGATCCTCGACTCGGTGTGGTATTTCATCATATACCACTTCATCATATGCAAGCGTTACATCGACCTGGGCATAGTCGTGGTTTCGCCCCATATTGCGGCACTGGTTCTGGTATTTCCCATTACGTTTTTCACCGGATTCTGGCTCAACCGCAACGTGGCTTTCAGGCGTTCGCCCGTTGCACGTAACGCCCAGCTTGCAAGGTACGCCCTGACGGTTGTCGGCTCGATAATACTCAACTATGTCTGCATGAAAGTGCTTGTCGAAAGCTGCGGAATATGGGCCACACCCTCGAAACTCATCACGACGGTCATATCGACAGTTTACAGTTTCCTCGCCGCAAAATATTTCACCTTCCGCAACGCGGAACGCTAACGCGAAGGCCGAGAACGCCATGTGACGCATGCCTGCAACCGTGCAAAAACAGTCATGCGTTGTCTTACACATCGGAGGCCGCAAAGAATGTTTGGTGAAATTCGTCAAAAAAGAGGTATTCCGCCTATATTTGATATCCGCATTTTTTTGTATCTTTGCGACGCAATTACGCATTGCGACAGAACCGAATAATCAGGCATAACAAATAACGGCTTAAAAAATTAAACTATGATTTACTCTCATGAAGTGCAGCAGATGTGCTGCGTAAAGAAAGGTGCAAATCACGAGTGCGCTCCCATTCCGGAGGAGGGCAAGTGGGTTCGCGCAAAAGAGATTAAGGATATTTCGGGCCTTACTCACGGTATAGGTTGGTGCGCCCCCCAGCAGGGAGCCTGCAAACTTACGCTCAACGTCAAGGACGGTATCATTCAGGAAGCACTGGTCGAGACCATCGGCTGCTCGGGTATGACCCATTCGGCCGCCATGGCTTCGGAAATCCTGCCGGGCAAGACCATTCTCGAAGCCCTGAACACCGACCTGGTTTGCGACGCCATCAACACTGCAATGCGTGAGCTCTTCAAGCAGATCGTATACGGACGTACACAGTCGGCCTTCTCGGAAGGCGGTCTGGTTATCGGCGCCTCGCTCGAGGACCTCGGAAAGGGTCTCCGCTCGCAGGTCGGCACGATGTTCGGTACGCTGGCCAAAGGCACCCGCTATCTCGAAATGGCCGAGGGTTACTGCACCCGCATGGCTCTCGATGCAAATGACGAGGTCATCGGTTACGAGTTCGTTCACCTCGGAAAGGTAATGGAGATGGTAAGAAAGGGCGTAGACGCCAACGAGGCAATCGAGAAGGCAAAAGGCCACTATGGCCGCTTCGACGATGCAGTCAAGTACATCGACCCGCGTAAAGAGTAATCCACATTGTCAAACCGAATAAATAATCTTTGAAATTATGGCAAGTTTGTTTGAAAGCTACGAGCGCCGCATAGATAAAATCAATGCCGTGCTTGCACAATATGGTATCAACGGTGTGGAAGAAGCCAAGGCCGTATGCGCCGAAAAGGGAATCGATCCTTACAAGATGTGCGAGGAGACACAGCCCATCTGCTTCGAAAATGCCAAATGGGCATATGTCGTAGGTGCTGCTATCGCAATCAAGAAGGGTTGCAAGAACGCTGCCGACGCAGCCGAGGCTATCGGCGAGGGTCTGCAGGCTTTCTGTATCCCCGGATCGGTTGCCGACGACCGCAAGGTAGGTCTCGGACACGGTAACCTCGCAGCCCGTCTGCTCCGCGAGGAGACCAAGTGCTTCGCCTTCCTGGCCGGCCACGAGTCGTTCGCCGCTGCCGAAGGCGCCATCAAGATCGCCGAAATGGCAAACAAGGTACGTACCACCCCGCTGCGAGTTATCCTCAACGGTCTGGGCAAGGACGCTGCCAAGATCATATCGCGTATCAACGGTTTCACCTATGTCCGCACCGAGTTCGACTACTACACGGGTGAGGTGAAGGAAGTAGAGACGATACCCTACTCGACCGGTCTCCGCTCGAAGGTTCGCTGCTACGGCGCCGACGATGTTCGCGAAGGCGTTGCAATCATGTGGAAAGAGGACGTCGACGTATCGATCACCGGTAACTCGACGAACCCGACCCGCTTCCAGCACCCCGTTGCAGGTACGTACAAGAAGGAGCGTGTCCTCGCCGGCAAGCCCTACTTCTCGGTAGCCTCGGGCGGCGGTACGGGACGTACGCTTCACCCCGACAACATGGCTGCAGGTCCGGCTTCGTACGGTATGACCGATACGATGGGACGTATGCACTCCGATGCTCAGTTCGCAGGTTCTTCGTCGGTTCCGGCTCACGTCGAGATGATGGGATTCCTCGGAATGGGTAACAACCCGATGGTAGGTGCTACGGTAGCCATTGCCGTTGCAGTTCAGCAGGCCATGAACAAATAGTCGGTCTGATACCGCATAAAAAACCGCAGCCTTTACAGGTTGCGGTTTTTTATTGCAGACGGCACCGAAATATGCCCCTGCGGCGCTATGCTTCACGACGCATGTTCCCGTACAGGTCGGCAATGAGGCGGCAGGCTGTTTTCAGATCGATGCTGCCGGTATTGATCATCAGGTTGTAATGGTGCGGATCGCCCCACTTCATGCCGGTATAATACTCGTAATGGACTATGCGGTTGCGGTTGACACGGCGGATCTCGGACTCGGCAATATCCGGCGATACGCCGTACTCTCCGACGCATCGTGCAACCTCATGCTCCATATCCGAATAGCAGAACACCTTGATGACCCGGTCGCTGTCATTCAACACAAAATCGGCGCAGCGCCCTATGATGACACACGACTCGCGTTCGGCCAGTTCCTGTATGATACGGCTCTCGGCAACGAAAAGCACGTCGTCCGACGAAAGGCTACGCTCAAGCGAACCGTTGCCGTCGAGTATGCACTTCAGCCAGAATGAAGGTATCGACTGTTCGTTTTTAATAATGAACTGCTCGTCCATGCCGCTTTCACGTGCAGCCATCGAGATAAACTCACGGTCATAGAACTTTATACCGAGTTCCTTCGCAAGCATCTCGCCGAGAATGTGGCCGCCGCTGCCATATTCACGCGCTATGGTCACCACTATATGGTTTGCAGTACGAGGCTTGGCTGCGGCATGAACGTCGCCGTCACCGATCCATTTGTCGAAGAACCGGTACCACGGCGTAACGAAGTGCACGATCGGACCGACGAGAAGGGCCGCCACAACCGTACCTTCACGCACGCCGTATATCCCTGACATGAAGATCAGAGAGAGCAGGCACGCAATGCAAAGCAAGGTTATGTCGAACCCGAGCTTTACGTATCCGAACTCCTTGCGGAAGCGCCGCGATATGGCCCTCACGAAGTATTCTCCCGACATCATGGCGGCATTGGCCTTAACCTCGAGAGCTATACCCAGGGCCAGTATAAAGAACCGTTATTCGTCGAAAACGAAACAAAAATATTACTTTTGCCGAATCAAACCGCCCGCCATGAAAATTTACGATCTCGGGAAGCCGTCCAGCGGCAACAAGCTGTACAGACACATCGTACAGGGACCGTTCGACCATCAGGAACAATTCCTAATGAAAAATGGATTCTATATTGTTCTGGTTACAAACGGAACAGCGACACTCTCTGCGTCCGACCATACGCACAACATCGGGTCACGCGATCTGGTCATCATGACACCGAGCATGGAGTGCTCCGTCGTACCGTCGGGACGCGATTTCTCGATGACATGCATATACATGCGCCCCGACTATTTCGACGCACTGCCGGCCGGACAATCCATATACGGCCAGCTGCCAAGATTCACGGCAAGGTACGGAGTAGCAATATCGCATCTTGCCGCCGAAGATTACGAATACCTGTGCCTAACCATGAGACTGTTCTCCGACCGGCTGCAAGATACGGACCGTTACGGCAACGGAGCCAGAGTACACCTGTGCAGTTTCATGCTGCTGCAGATTTCGGATATGATACACCGATGCAGCCCAGGCACCGCATCGTGTTACATAAAACGCTCGACGGAACTGTTCCGCAACTTCAAGAAACTGGCCGTCGACCATTACCGGTCACACCACGACATTGCGTTCTACGCCGACCGGCTCAACATATCGACCACGTATCTGTCACGGATAGTCAAGGCCACGAGCGGACATACAGTCAGGTTCCACCTTTCTGAACTGCTGAGCATCGAAGCGAAACGACTGCTCGAAAACACCGACATGGACATCAACAAGATAGCCGACACCCTCGGATTTTCGGACCAGTCGGTTTTCGGCAAGTTCTTCCTGCGCAAAACAGGCCTTTCGCCGATGAGATTCCGGCTGAAAAGCGACTTGCAACACCTTTAGCAACATAAACAGGGCGACAACCGCAGCCATGAGGCACAATTAGTGCAGGTGTGCGATTAAAGAACTTTTTTGCACTAATGAATAAAAATGCTTATCTTTGCCCTGCTAATGGTATTGATATGCCCAAGTTGTTCATCATAGCCGGTTGCAACGGTGCAGGCAAGACAACTGCATCGTACTCCATTCTGCCGGAGATGCTCGACTGCAGGGAGTTCGTGAACGCCGATGAGATCGCGAAAGGACTGTCACCGTTCAATCCCGAAAGCGTAGCCATAGATGCCGGACGCCTCATGCTGCAACGCATGTACGACCTGTTGTCGATGGACGAGGATTTCGCTTTCGAGACTACTCTGGCATCGCGCTCATACGTGAAATTCATAGAACAGGCACAAAGCAAGGGCTATTTCGTGTCGTTGCTCTTTTTCTGGCTGCCGACCCCCGAACAGGCTATCGAACGCGTGGCGACACGAGTGAACGAGGGCGGACACAACATTCCGTCGGATACTATCCGCCGCAGATATTTCAGCGGCATAAGGAACCTGATGGCTCTGTACACCCCGATTTGCAACTACTGGGTCATTTACGACAACAGCTCCGCCGATATGAAAATCCGCATCGTGGCTTCGGGAGGGCTGAACACAACAACAGAGATAATCGACCCGTTATCTTACCAAACTATTAAAGGCTATGAGTGAAATTGAAATAAAACAGATGCAGGAAAAAATAAACGTAGGGATACTGCTCGCACGCAAACGTCTGATAGAGAAGACGAAAAAAGAGGGCGGCGAGCTCGTTATCATGCGGG
>DXGW01000075.1 GCA_019113665.1 Candidatus Alistipes excrementipullorum | reverse complement strand
TTTTTCGGCGGGGCCGTTACGTGGTGGATAGCCCTCACGTCGCTCATAAACCTCTTCCGCCGCAAGTTCCGCCCTCGCCACATGCTTACGATCAATCATATCGCCGGTGTGATCATATCACTTCTGGGCGTATATACCATATTGTCGACATTCATACACGTAATACCAAAGGGTTGATGGAATCAACAGCCAAAAAACGGATAATAATCGCCGTGGACGGATTTTCGTCGTGCGGCAAGAGCACTTTTGCCAAAGCCATAGCCGCCCGTCTGGGCTACATATTCATAGATACCGGCGCCATGTACCGTGCCGTCACGCTCTATGCGCTCGAACACGGGGCCATACGTTCGGGTATGGTCGACGAGGACAAGGTCGTCGGGCTGCTGGGGCAGATCGACATCGACTTCCGCTTCAATCCAGAGCGCGGCGCGAGCGACATCTACGTCAACGGTGACCTGGTCGAGGGCAAGATCCGCTCCATCGAGGTGTCGAACTGCGTAAGTCCCGTGAGCTCCATACGCCAGGTGCGCGAGAAGCTGGTGGCCATGCAGCAGCAGATGGGCCGCAAGCGCGGTGTCGTCATGGACGGCCGCGACATCGGCACGGTGGTCTTCCCCGATGCCGAGATGAAGATCTTCATGACGGCCGATCCCAAGGTCCGTGCGCAGCGCCGGTATGACGAACTGCGCGCCAAGGGCGACAACGTTTCGCTCGAGGAGATCGAGGCCAACGTCGTGGCCCGCGACCATGCGGACATGACGCGCGCCATCTCCCCGCTGCGCAAGGCTGACGATGCCATCGTGCTGGACAACAGCCATATGACCGTCGACGAGCAGATGGAGTGGTTCATGGAACATTACCGTGCCGTTACGGGTGCCTGCTGATGCCTGCCGGCCATAGATGATTGCAGCCATGCATGTCGAGATAGACGATAAATCGGGTTTCTGCTTCGGGGTGGTGCGAGCCATCGGCGAGGCCGAGCGCCTGTTGTCGTCCGGCGGGGAGGTCTATTCGCTTGGCGACATCGTCCACAACCGCATCGAGGTGCAGCGGCTTGAGCGCATGGGCCTGCATACGGTTGGGCATGACGACCTTCCGCGGCTCAGGGGCTGCCGCCTGCTGGTCAGGGCGCACGGTGAGCCTCCCTCGACGTTCGCACGTGCCCGCAAACTGGGTATCGACGTTGCCGATGCCACGTGCCCTGTCGTGGCGAAACTGCAGCAGAGGGTTGCCGCCGCACACGGGAAGATGCGCAGCGTCGGTGGTCAGGTCGTGCTGCTCGGCAAGCGGGGCCATGCCGAGGTCGTGGGTCTTACGGGTCAGGTGGCGGAGCCGACCATAGTCATCGAGAGCGAAGCCGACCTCGACGCGGTCGACTTCACTCGTCCGATATATTTCCTGTCGCAGACCACGCAGAGCGTGGCTCTTTTCGAGCGCCTGCGCGACGAGATGGCACGGCGCTTGCCCTCGCCCGAGATGCTTACGGCCCGGGATACGATATGCCGTCAGGTGTCGTCGCGGGAGAGCGCCCTGCGCGAGTTCGCCTCGCGTTTCGACGCCGTGGTCTTCGTCTGCGGCCGCAAGTCGAGCAACGGACGGGTGCTCTTCGAGGTGTGCCGTGCGGCCAATCCCCGCTCGTACAATGTGGAGGAGGCCTCCGAGTTGCGGCCGGAGTGGTTCGAAGGTGTCGGTTCGGTAGGGGTGTGCGGCGCCACGTCCACGCCCGAGTGGCTTATGCGTGAGGTGGCCGACGCCATCGCCGCAATGGGTTGAAAAATTGGATTCTGCAATGTTAAAATATTGAAGCTATGCGTTATTTGATACGTTCGATAAAATTTCTGGTGGCGTTGTTCGTTATATATCTGGCTGCGGTGTGGATCATGATCGAGGCCGGGGCGTCGATGCTCACCATGCGCGAGACGCTGCAGGTGCTGGTACACACCACGCGCGGCATCGTGCTGA
The DNA here is from genome assembly GCA_019113665.1 of Candidatus Alistipes excrementipullorum. Classification (GTDB taxonomy): domain Bacteria; phylum Bacteroidota; class Bacteroidia; order Bacteroidales; family Rikenellaceae; genus Alistipes; species Alistipes excrementipullorum. The sequence goes on along the minus strand of DXGW01000075.1, from coordinate 12,277 downwards.
TCGTGGCGATCGTCGTGTGGGCGGCCGTCTATCCCATGATAGGGTTTGTCTCCCGCCGTGTCGAGGGCGACATGACCGAAGACCGTGAACGGATAATCGCCGCTTTCATTTCGGCCGGATATGTACTCCGGAGCGAGGACGGCGAACAGATGCGTTTCCGTGCCGCGGGCCTTTTCCACAAGCTGCGCCTGCTGTTCGAGGACGAGATTACGGTTTCGCAGTACGGGCAGTGGATCGTGCTTGACGGCATACGCCGCAGTGTCGCCGACGTGCAGATGCGGTTGCGTACCGGTTTGAACAACAGAAGTGATGAAGACAAGGATAAGTAATACGTTGAGACGTGCGGCCATTGCGGCTGCCGTACTTGTCGTTGCCGGCGTGTCGATACATGCTGGGCATGACGATTTCGGCCTCGGCCGCAACATGGAGAAACTCGTGAACATGATGCGAGAGTTGTCGGTGCACTATGTCGACGAGGTGGCGCCCGAGGATCTGATGTCTTCGGCCGCTGCGGGCATGGTCAGCCGGCTCGACCCGTACACATACTACCTCTCGGAGGAGGACATGAAGAAGTTCGAGCTCGAGACCACCGGCAAGTACGGCGGTATCGGTGCCCTCATACGCCAGTGCGACGACTATGTGGTCATAGCCGAACCCTACAAGGGGTCTCCTGCCGACCGTGCGGGCCTTCGTATCGGCGACAAGATCGTCGAGATCGAGGGCAAGGACGCCAGGGGATTCACGACCGAGAAGGTCAGCTCGCTGCTCAAGGGCGATCCCAATACCAAGGTGCACATCACGGTCGAGCGCATCGTCGACGGCAAGCGCGAAGCCAAGACCATACGCCGCGAACGCATCGTCATACCGGCCGTCACCTATGCCGGCTGGGTCGACCGCGGGAACGGCATCGGGTACATACAGCAGGCCGACTTTTCGGAGAGCGGCTATGAGGAGATGCGCGCCTCGATCGAGCGGCTGCGCGGCGAGGGCGAGTTGCGCGGGCTGATTCTCGACTACCGCAACAACGGCGGCGGCATCATGCAGGAGGCCGTCAGGATCCTGTCGCTGTTCGTCCCGAAGGGAACCGAGGTGCTGAGCACCAAAGGGCGTGCGGCCGATGCCAACAAGACTTACCGTACGACGCTCGACCCGCTGCTGCCCGAGACGCCGCTGGCCGTCCTTGTCAATGCCAATACGGCTTCGTCCTCGGAGATCGTTGCGGGAGCGCTGCAGGATCTGGACCGTGCCGTGGTCGTGGGACAGAAGAGCTACGGCAAGGGACTGGTCCAGACCTCCATGCCGATAGGCTACGACGCCTACGTGAAGATGACCACGGCCAAGTATTACATACCTTCGGGACGCTGCATACAGCGCATCGACTATTCGTCCCACGATCAGGGCGTGCATTCGGTTCCCGATTCGCTGGTGCGCGAGTTCACGACCCGCAACGGCCGCAAAGTCTATGACGGCGGCGGCATCATGCCCGACGTGCGTACCGAGACGGAGTACATCAGCCGTTTTGCGTTGACGCTCTATGCCATGGGCTTCATCGACGAGTTCTGCGACGACTACTTCAGGCGTCACAGCGCCGATTCGGTCGACAACCGCACATTTGCCATCAGCGATGCCGATTACGAGGATTTCGTCGCCTTCATGAAGGACAAGGAGGTGCCCTATACGTCGGATACGCGCCGTGTGCTCGACCGCCTGAAGGCGGCTCTCGAATCGGACCGCTTCACCGAGCGTTTCGCCGATGAGATGGCCCGTATCGAGGGGTCGCTGCACGACGATACCGAAAGCAACCTGCGCACCTACCGGAAGGAGATCGAGGAGAGTATCGTGAGCGGCATAATCATGCGGTTCAACTATGCCGCCGGAGCCATCGAGCACAGTCTCGTTGACGACGGCGACGTGAAGCGTGCCATCGGCGTACTGCTCGACTCCGAGGAGTACGGCCGCATACTCACCGAGCAGGATACGGTCAAGGATTCCGAAGCCGGTGACAGCAAGGCCGGTGACGTGGAGGAGACTGAAACCGAAAACTGATTCAGACAATGGGCCGTGTCCGTAAAATACTGACATTCCGCAACAGGGTACTGGTGCTGGTGCTCGGGACGACGTTCGTGGTGCTGTCGCTCTTCTATACGAACAGCATGGCCAACCGTCTCCGCGAGAAGGAGCAGCACGATGTCGAGTTGTGGGCGAGGGCCATGGAGCGCGTCAACCGCGACTCGATGGACGATTACATGGGCGACCCGTTGATAGCCAATATCGTAAACAACCGCAACAACATTCCCTTCCTGATCACGGACGAGAACCTGCGTGTTGTGTCGTCGCACCTCATACCCGAGCGTGTGATAGGCAATCCCGACCGTCTGCGCCGCCTTATCGACAGTTTTTCGGCGGAGAATACGCCCATCATCGTGCGGTTCTGGTGGACGAACGACCATTACCATATCATCTTCTACGGCAAGTCGACGCTTCTCAAGTCGCTCTACTATTTCCCGTTCATACAGATATTTGTCATCATAATCTTCGTGGTCATGCTCTTCATTGCCTTCCGCTCGACCAAGCAGGACGAGCAGAACCGCGTGTGGATAGGTCTGGCCAAGGAGACGGCTCACCAGTTGGGGACGCCCACGTCGTCGCTGCTGGGGTGGATCGAGTATCTGCGCAGCCAGAACGTCGACCAGAGTGCTGTCGACGAGATGAGCAAGGACCTTGCGCATCTGATGAAGATAGTCGACCGTTTCTCGAAGATCGGCTCCGAGACGACGCTTGCTCCGGCCAACGTTAACGAGGTGGTCGGGGAGTCGGTGATGTACTTCCGCAAGCGTATCCCGCGCAACGTGACCCTCGACTACAACGGCCTGGCCATAGCGCCTGTGCAGGCCAATCTCAATACGGCGCTGTTCGAATGGGTCGTCGAGAACATGCTGAAGAACTCGCTCGATGCGCTTCAGGGCCACGGCAGCATTGACGTGCATATCGACTCCGACGACAAACGCGTCTGGATCGATGTCAAGGATACGGGCAAGGGTATTCCCAAGGCCAACTGGAAGAAGATATTCGAGCCGGGATTCACGACCAAGACGCGTGGCTGGGGTCTGGGACTGTCGCTGTCGCGCCGTATCATCGAGGAGTACCACGGCGGCAAGATCGCCGTGGTGGAGTCGGAACCCGGCCACGGGACGACCATACGCATAACCCTCAAGCGCAGTTATGATACAAACGCCTCATAGCAACCCTGCGGCCGATACGGTACATGTCGCCGGGCAGGCTGCCGCGGGAATCTCGGCCGCCGGAGCCGGGACCATGCCTGTCTCCGTTCCTGCCCCGGACGTCCACTCCGCCGCAATGACTGCCGCGGGCAACCATGCCGTGACTGCCGGGACCATGCCCGTAACGGCAGATACCGGTGCCTCCGGTTCGCCGCAGGCTGCCGTGTCGCTGTCGGATTCGCTGCCGGGTTCGGATTCGCTTGCCCCTGCAAGGTACGAACACGTCGCCCCGATATTCCGCGACATTTCAGACATGGCCATGAATGCTCCGGGTGCGGATTCGCTGCGTGCCGATTCATTGGCCGGATCGTATCCCGCGATGCGGCCGGCGGGAATGACATCGCACCTGCGCGAGGTGGATTCGCAGCAGATGTTCGGTTCGTCGAGCGTGAAGGTGTCCGTCCCGCGCGATTCGTCGTCCGACGGCGGGACAATGGTCGGGGACGGCCTGCTTCAGTCGTTGGGCCTCTTTACTCTCTTCATGAGTCTTGTGCTCGTGGCTGGTTACAAGCGCGAGATAGCCACCCTGTCGGGCAAGTTGCTGCGCGGGCGCCTGTGGGAGGATTATGCTTCCGGCCGCCGCCGCGACATCGTTCCGCGTCCGTTCCTGCGAATGTCGTTCATTGTCGGTTTGCTGCTGCTGGTGCTGCTGCCGGTAAAGTACAGCAATCTGTGGCTGCCCGCGGATATGGTGTGCGCACCGTCGTGGTTTACGGCCACGGCCCTGTTGTTCGCAGCGGTTACCGTAGCGGCGGTAGCGGTTTACGAATCGCTGATACTGCTCCTGGCAGGCCAGGTGACGCGCCGCCGCGACGTTACCGACGGCCTGCTATATCTCAAAAGCGTCTATCTGGCCGAGGGTGCAGTGTTCATTTCGCCGGTTATGATGCTGTCGCTGTTGTCTCTTCGCGGAGGTTTCAATATTTGGGGGATAGTGCTCGTTGCCGAATGTGCCATTATGGCCATTCTGTTTATCAAAGAGACCTTTGCATTCTTTATGGGTAAAAAAATTCCGATATTTCATTGGTTTTTGTACCTTTGCACCGTCGAAGTGTTCCCACTGTCTCTGATATGGGCCTTGGCGGTAAGAAATCAATAATTTGTAAAATAGAAAGTTAGCGTTGAAAGTCAATAAGATTCTGGTATCGCAACCTCGTCCTGCCGTAGTCGAAAAGTCGCCTTTTTACGAACTGTCGCAAAAGTACAAGATCGAGGTGGACTATATTCCGCTCATCAAAGTAGTAGGAGTTTCATCTAAAGAGTTCCGCAGCCAGCGCGTCGACATATTGTCCCATACGGCCGTGATCTTCACGTCGCGTACAACCATCGACAGCTTCTTCCGCATATGCGAGGAGTCGCGCGTGACGGTGCCCGAGACCATGAAGTACATCTGTACGACCGAAGCCATTGCGCTCTATCTTCAGAAATACATCGTTTACCGCAAACGCAAGATTTCGTTTGCCGACGGGTCGTTCAACGGACTTATCGAGCTGATCGTAAAGCATAAGGACGAGAAGTTCCTGCTTACGCTGAGCGAGCCTCACAAGCCCGAGTTGCCCGAGACGCTCAAAACGCTCAAGATCAACTTCTCGCCCGTGATACTTGCCCGTACGGTCGCAGCCGATCTGGAGGGTGTCGACATAAATTCGTACGACATGCTGCTGCTCTACTCGCCGTGGGACGTGATGTCGATTGCCGAGAAGGGCGATATCGCCTCTTTGCCTGCAATAGCCACGTTCGGACATGGAACGCTGCGCAAGGCCGTCGAGACGGGTATGACCGTCAAGGTTGCGGCCCCGACTCCCGAAGCGCCGTCGCTGGCCAAGGCCGTCGATATCTATTGTGCGCGCATAGCCAAGGGTGAAGATGTTGCTCCCGTTGTCGTCGAGGAGAAGGACAACGGCGACTTCATTCGCTCACAGCAGAACAAGCTCGCCAAGAAGTCGCGTTCGCGTTCGGTTTCGGCCGGGGACAGGAAATAGTTGAGCGGTCTGCCCGCCGGACTGTGCCGCCGGGTGCAAGGCCGTCGCACAGATGTTCATACAAACTCTGCCATGTCGGATTTCGGATTGCCATACAACGAGCGTCTGCGTTCGTTCGGAGCTGTCCGCCGCCTTTTTGAGAGCGGCCGGGGAGGTTTTGTCTACCCGTTCCGCTATGTGGTATATGCCGAACCCGACAGCGGTTTTTCGGCCGAGGTTCTTTTCTCGGTCCCCAAGAAAAATCACAAGCGTGCGAATGTGCGCAACCTGCTGCGCCGGCGTACGAAGGAGGCATATCGCCTTAACAAGGCCCTCCTGCACGGTTGCGGTAAGAGCGCATCGGTCGACATGGCGCTGATCTATTCGTCGAAGGAGGTCGTCGATTACAAAACCATCGAATATGCAGTCAGGAGAATTCTTTCGAGCGTCGCTGCAGATCTTTAGGCGGATACTTGCCTTTCCGCTGATCCTGCTTGTGCGTTTCTACCAGCAGTGCATCTCGCCGCTGACACCCCCTGCATGCCGTTTTACGCCCACGTGCTCGCAGTATGCGCTCGAAGCCCTGCGCAAGTACGGACCGTTCAAGGGCGGTTGGCTTACGGTGCGCCGACTGCTGCGCTGCCACCCGTGGGGAGGCAGCGGCTATGATCCGGTACCGTAGCGTCGGTTTTCTGACCTGTCGCACATCGTTCCGATATCATTTCCTTTCGGTTTACTGTCGGATTTTTCTTTTTTTCATTTCTTTCTCTTTTTGTGCGTTTTTATTGTTATATTTGTAACATGCATAACGTGCAATGGCTTGCCTTATGCTTGCACTCAGACTGAAACTACTGAAAGACAAACGATAAAAACCTTAAGACCAATGAAAAAACCTATTCTTTTGACAATTATGCTTCTTCTGGGCCTTGTCGCTGCGGCTGCGGACCGTAATGCCGTTCGCGAGGCCCAGGCCGTGATCGAGCGTACGTTCGGCGAGTTTCCCCGCCATGTGGTCATGAAGGCCGTTCCTGCGGAGGAGGGTCAGTCGGACGACTATTTCCAGTATGAGGTACGCCGCGGCGTGCTGCGCATCGAGGCCAACAATACGATCGCCCTGTGCCGCGGTTTCTATGACTACATACTGCGCAACGGTTACGGTATCGCTTCGTGGAGCGGCAACCGTCTGGAGTTGCCCGAGCGCCTGCCCGATTGCGGACTCCGCCGTGTCGAGTCTCCCTTCAGCCACCGTCTCTACTACAATGTCTGCACCAACGGCTATACCACGCCGTTCTGGGGCTGGGAAGAGTGGGAGCGCGAGATCGACTGGATGGCGCTGCACGGTTTCGACATGCCGCTGGCCCCGATTGCAGGTGAGGCCATATTTGCCCGCGTATGGCGTGACATGGGCCTCTCCGACGAGGAGATAAACGCCTATTTTACCGGTCCGGCGCATATGCCGTGGCTGCGCATGGGCAACATGACCGAACTGGACGGTGCGCCTACGGCCGAATGGCACGAGGCTCAGATCGCACTCCAGCACAAGATTCTCGACCGCATGCGCGCATTGGGTATGAAGCCCGTATATCAGGGTTTTGCCGGTTTCGTACCCAAGGCCATGAAGGAGCACTATCCGGGAGTCGACATTATCGAGACTTCGTGGTCCGGGTTCAACAGCTATATGCTTTCGCCTCTCGACTCGCTCTTTTCGGAGGTCGAGCGCCGTTATATCGAGGCTTGGGAAGCCGAGTTCGGCAAGGGCAAATACTACCTTATCGACAGTTTCAACGAACTTGAGATACCTTTCGGCGAGAAGGGTTCGCCCGAACGCGCCGATCTGCTGCGCCGTTACTCGACGACCATATACAACTCGTTGAGCAGTGCCAATCCCGATGCCGTATGGGTCATGCAGGGGTGGATGTTCGGCTACCAGCGCCACATCTGGGACCCGCAGAGCATCGAGGCCCTGTTGAGCGGCGTACCCGATGACAAGATGCTGCTGATAGACCTTGCCGTCGACTTCAACCGTTTCGTATGGCGCACGAAGTGCACATGGGAGTATGTTCCCGGCCTCTTCGGCAAGAACTGGATCTACTCCACGACGCCCAATTTCGGAGGCCGCAGCGCCCTGACGGGTGTACTGGAGAATTATGCCAACGGCCACCTCGATGCGTTCAAGTCGCCCGACCGCGGCAACCTCGTGGGCTACGGTACCTCGCCCGAGGGCATCGAGCAGAACGAGATAATCTACGAGGTCATTGCCGATGCCGCATGGCGTGATACGGAGCTCGACCTCGAGGATTTCCTTGCACGTTATTCGGCTGCGCGTTACGGCGCATGCCCCGACCGCATGCGTGATTTCTGGCACGGGCTTCTCAACAGCGTTTATGACCGCTTCACCAACCACGCACGTTACAAGTGGCAGTTGCGCCCCATCTCTGGCAATACGCCTACCATGGGCATCAACGACGAGTACTTCAAGGCCATAGAGAGTTTCCTCGCATGTGCCGACGAGCTCGGCGATAACCGGCTCTACCGCAACGATGCCGTCTATTTCGCGGCTCTCTATCTCGGAGCCCGTGCCGATGAGGTTCTCGACCGCATCAACTGGGCATACGTTTCGTCGGATACATCTTCGGTCGAGGAACTCGAGAACCGTTTCTTCGGGCTGCTTGCCGATGCCGACCGTCTTCTCGAATCACACCCCATACTCCGCCTGCAGCGCTGGGAGGAGATGGCGAAACGTGCTGGGCGTACCGACGCCGAGCGCGACCTCTTCATCGAGGAGTCCCGACGTCTGATTACCGTATGGGGAGGACCGAGCCTGAGCGACTATTCGGCCCGCGTTTGGTCGGGCGTGATACGCGACTTCTACATGCCGCGCTGGCAGAAGTATTTTGCGGCTCTGCGCGACGGGCGTACATTCAATTTCCGCAAGGACGACGAACACTACCATACGACCCGCGGCTTCTCGTTCGTGGCGCCCTTTGCCGACCCGCTCGGTGCGGCACGGCGACTGGTTTCCGAGGCTTCGGCTCTCGGCAGCGGCAATTCGTTCCGTCCGGCCGATGCCGTCGGTTTCGTGCTGCCGTTCCACTACTCACGCGAGAAGATTACGGCTCCGTGTTCCATGCTGAACGACCAGTACCGTAAGGCTACGGGCCTGCGTTACCGCTGCACTCACGGCAAGGATACCGTCCACCTGAACAGCGTTACGCTGCGCGGCCACAACGAAACCCTCTGCTCGATGAAGATCGACCGCGACATCTCGGCCGGCGAGGAGGTTGTCGTCCCGTTCGTGGACAAGGTCATGCATGACGAGCTGGCGCTGCAGATACATGTGCGCACCTCGATAAGCGGACCCAAGGAGGCCGACAACTATATATCCGTGGAGCTCATATACGAATAATACTAACCCCCGAAATAAAGCCTTGAAAACACCATGAAAAGAGTATTGGCATTGTTTTGTGCCCTGACGGCACTCCTTGTCGCCATCTCCTGCTCCGAGGATCACGGCTCATACCGTATCGAAAATGGAATGATAGTGTTCGACGAGCCCAAGCCTGCCGCCGGCCAGCAGGACATGCTCGGTTTTGCGGCCGAGCCGATCGAGACGCTGCATGTCGGTTTTGTCGGCCTGGGCATGCGCGGCGAAGACGCTGTTTACCGCTTTACCTTCCTCGACGGGGTCGAGATTACGGCCCTGTGCGACCTGCTTCCCGAACGTGTCGCCAAGTCGCAGGAGTACCTGACCGCAAAGGGATTCCCGGCGGCTGCCGAATACAGCGGCGAAGAGGGTTGGAAGGCTCTCTGTGAGCGTGACGACGTGGACCTCGTATATATCTGCACACCGTGGCAGCTGCATGTCGACATGGCCGTATATGCCATGGAGCACGGCAAGCACGTGGCTGTCGAGGTGCCTGCTGCGATGAGCGTTGCCGACTGCTGGCGTCTTGTCGACACCTCGGAGCGTACGCGCCGCCACTGCATGATGCTCGAGAACTGCGTATATGACTTTTTCGAACTGACGACGCTCAATATGGCGCAGCAGGGCCTCTTCGGCGAAATCCTGCATGCCGAGGGTGCCTACATACACAACCTCGCACCATTCTGGGACAAGTACCAGGGCAACTGGCGTCTGGAGTTCAACCGTACACACCGCGGCGATGTCTACGCAACGCATGGTTTCGGCCCCGACTGCCAGGTACTGAACATACACCGCGGCGACAAGCTCGACTACCTTGTGGCCATGGACACCAAGTCGGTCGTTGGCCGGAGCATCGCCGAGAAGTCGATGGGCGCTGCCGATTTCGCCAACGGCGACCAGACTACGACGTTGATACGCACGGCCAACGGCAAAACGGTCCTGTTGCAGCATAACGTCTACACGCCGCGCCCGTATGACCGCATGTATCAGGTTGTCGGTACCAAGGGCTTTGCGCAGAAGTATCCGGTTCAGGGCTACGCCTTCGAACCCGAGCAGCTGGAGGATATCGACCATGAGGACCTGACGTCGCACGGTTTTGTGCCGGCCGAGGTACGCAAGGAGCTGATGGAGCGTTACAAGTTCCCGTTTGCCCGCGAAATCGAGGCCAAGGCCCGTGAGGTCGGCGGACATGGAGGCATGGACTTCATCATGGACTACCGTCTGGTATATTGTCTGCGTAACGGTCTGCCGCTCGACCAGGACGTTTACGATGCCGCCGAGTGGTCGTGCATAGGCGAACTCACGGCAGCCTCGATCGAGAACGGCAGCATGCCCGTGGCCGTGCCCGACTTCACGCGCGGTCGCTGGCAGAAACTCGACGGCCTGCATTTTGCCGAGTGATCCCCGATATCCCGAAACAGGGCGGCCGCACACAGGAAAAGTGTGCGGCCGCCTCTTTTTTATTTGCCCGTTTGCGGTCAGTGCATTTCGCGTATGCTCTTGTAGGTGGTCTGCAGTATGGCCTTGCCGGCCTTGAGCTGCCATGCGGTGCTGTCGGGCGAAATTACGCGCTGCGTGGTGCAGTCGAAGACCGTTGCACCGGTGCTGTCGACTACGCCGAAACCGTTGTTGAAGGTGAAGTATCCGAAATGAGGCACCTCAGGGCACATGATGTCGCGGCTGAAGCGGAAATCGTCATGCGGCAGCCCCATCTGCTCAAGCAGCGTTGCGGCCAGGTCGGTCTGCGATGCGTAGGTGTCGATGACCTGCGGCCCGCGTACGGCCCCGCCCGTCCACAGCATGGGTATGCGGTAACGTTCGGGTACGGCATTGCTGATGTTGTAGGGATAGCTGTACGAGTGGTCGGCAACGATTATTACCAGCATGTTATCCCATGCGGGTGTACGTTTCATCCGTTCGATCCAGTTGTGGAGGCACTCGTCGGTGAAGGCCATCGAATTGAGCATGCGGTCCTCGAACTTGTTGTAGGGCACGTCGAAAGGCTCGTGGCTCGACAGCGTGAGCATCGTGGCGAAGAATGGTTGCCCTGATTGCGACAGGCAGCCGACCTTGCGTGCGAAATCGTCGAGAGTGACGTCGTCGGCGTAGCCCCATTTCGAAGTGGGGGCGTCGAAGTGCATGTCCTTCAGCGATGTGAGCGAGTCGAAGCCGGTGGCGTAGAGGTATGACGACATGTTGGTGAAGTTCAGGTCGCCGCCATGGTAGAACGACGTGGCATAGCCTGCCCGTTTCAGCGAGGCCGCAATCGATGGCATGTGCCGGCTGCGCGCCGGGTCCTTCATTACCGATGTGCGGGTCTGTGCGGGGAATCCGCTCAATATGGCGAGCGTCCCGCGGTCGGTGCGGGCGGCGTTGGCCGTGAAGTTGCTGAAATAGACGCCGTCGCCTGTCATGTCGCGGAAATGCGGGGCCACCTCCACGCCGTCGACGGTCTCATATACGGTCGAACAGCCGAAACTCTCGACGATGAAGAGCACGATGTTCGGCCGCTGCGTCGTGAGCAGTTGTGACGAGCCGTTCTCCGCGTCGCTGTCGCAACCCTCCCCCTTGAATATGGCATCGAACGTTTGTGCGCGCTCCTCTTCGGGCATGAGATCGTACTGGTAGAGCTCCTTGTCGTCATGGGCGAGTGTCGACAGGAACGAGAAGAGCGGGTTGACGGCCGCATGGTTGAGGAACGTCACGCGGCTGAAGTAGACTTTTGAGATGTTTGCGGTGGCCACTCCCGTGCCGCCGCGTATGGCCAGGAAGCAGAACCCGCATGCGAGCAACATGACGGCAGCCTGTACGAAGCGGTTGCGGGGCCTGTCGGAGCAGTCGAAAAGACGCAGCACGGCGAAGTAGCATGCCGTCATCGCTGCGCAAACGGCTGCGGCAACGGCCGTATATGCTATCCATTCCACGGCCGTTACGCTTGCCGCGGCCTCCCTGGGCGTGGCAAGGAACTGCATGATCGAACTGTCGAGCGGGAAACCCCAGTATCCGTAGAGGCCGAGGTTGACCGTGAAGGCCACGGCCGAAATTGCCGATATTATTACGAAATAGACCTTCAGCAGGGTGGTGAACCATCTCCGCGTCCAGAATGTTGCGACCAGCGCCACCAGTGCCGGCAGCGCGGTGATGTATCCTGCGACCGAGATGTCGAGTTTGATCCCGTGCCACATGACACGGAAAATGTCGGCCGCTGCGCACTCTCCCGCGGCGGCCGTAAGTTCATAATATCGGAGCATGAAGAGCGGTTTCTGCAGGGCTGCCATCAGGAGGCTTGCCGCAGCTACCGCCGCAATGAACAACAGGTTGCGTTTCATCATATGCGACAGATGTGGCCGGTCCGTGCGTCAGAGTTTCTCGCCGAAGGCCAGGTCGCCGGCGTCGCCTATGCCGGGCACGATGTACGAACGCGACGTGAGTTCCTCGTCGACGGCGGCGCACCATATCGTCGTTGTGCTTTTCGGGAGGTTGCGCAGAGCGTAATCCACGCCCTGCTCGCTCGCTATGACCGAGGCTATGTGGGTATGTGCCGGCTCGCCGCCGCGCTCTACGAGCGCCTCGTATGCCAATACCAGCGATGATCCCGTAGCCAGCATCGG
>DXGW01000074.1 GCA_019113665.1 Candidatus Alistipes excrementipullorum | reverse complement strand
TCGTATCGCGCGCCGGCGTACCCTCACGGTACCCGAAACCATGGGCCTCGCAGTCGGCCTCGTCGATCACCATCAACCCGTACTCGTCGCAATAGTCATAGAGCCACTCCACGGCAGGCATATGCGCCGTACGCACGGTATTTATGTTGTTTCGCTTCATGAGCAGCACCTCCTGCAGCACCCGCTCGCGGGTTACGTACTTCGCGCCGAACGGGTCTGTCTCGACACGGCATACGCCCTTCATCTTCACGGCACAGCCGTTCAACAGGAAACAGCCGTTGCGTATTTCGAGCTTGCGGAATCCGGTGCGCGTACTTGCCACATCGACAACCTTCCCGGCGCTGTCCTTCAATACAAAAACAACGGTATAGAGATACGGCGACTCGGCAGACCATTTTTCGGGATTTTCCACATCGGCCGCAAGCGTCACTTCCGATGTTCCGCCGGCCGCCACACGGCAGCGCCCCGACGACATGCGCGCAATCTCGCGTCGCCCGTCATATACGACGGCTTCGAGCGATACGGAGCCCCGGCGTTCGGACCTGTTGTTGATCCTGGCATCTATCGAAAGGCTTCCGTTACGGTATTCGGCATCGAGATCGGGCTTCACGAAGAAATCGGCTATATATGTTCCGGGCGTCGAGAACAACGTCACGTCGCGTATGATACCGCTCACGCGCCAGCCGTCCTGATCCTCAAGATACGAGCCGTCGGACCAGCGGAAGACCTGTACCGACACACTGTTCTCCCCTTCCCGGAGATATGGTGTTATGTCGAACTCGGACGGGAGATACGAATCCTCGGCATACCCGACCTTCTGTCCGTTGATCCACACGTAATATGCCGAGCAGACGCCGCCGAACCGGATAAATACCTCGCGTCCGGCCCACCCCTCGGGAAGCGTAAACACGGTTTTGTACGACCCTACGGGCGACCCGTTGTCGAAAAGGCCCTTGATATACGGCGGATTGCGCTCGAACGGATACTTTATATTGGTATATATCGGTTTGCCGAAGCCCTGCATGTCCCACGGTCCCGGAACCCGTATGTCGTCCCATGACGACACATCGAAGCCGTCGGCATGGAAATCGGTCGGGCGTTCCGAAGCCTCATGCACATACTTGAACTTCCATACACCGTTCAGGCTCATGGTCCACCGAGACTCCTGCCCGTACGGGAGAGCCTCCCCGACATCGGAATAATGTTCGAAAGAGGCACGCATGGGTTCACGGCCATACGCAACGACCCGCTGGTCCTCCCAGTCGTTCGCTGCATGCACGTCGGCAAAGATGCATGCCGACAGCATCAGACAGAGAAATTTCTTCATAAAAAGTCAGTAGCGGTTTTTCATTATGCAAGAAGGCAAATGTCCGGCATGAGCAATAGTCCGTCTGACGAAACACTCCTCTTACGGATATAAGACGTAAAAGACGGCGTTTCCGACAGGTGCGATCGCAATTTTTTCAGTTCCGGATCTATTCGGGCAACTCCTGTACGGCGTCAGGGGCGTCAACCGGTTCGTCATGCAGCGACGCCTCCTCGAGAGCCTTGTCCGACTGGCGCCGTTTCGACTGAAGGCCCATTCCGCGCATGCGCTCGCCGAGGCGTATCACGTTGTTGTTGCCCTGGCACATGCGTTTGTACGCCTGGCCGTATGCCTTGGCGGCATTGTCTATCGCACTGCCGACCTTCTCGAGTTCCGAAACGAACATGCACAGCTGGTCGTAAAGGTCCGTGGCGGTCTTTACGATCCGGGCCGTATTCTTGTCCTGCGCATCGCGTTTCCACAGGTCGACAACCAGTTTCAGCACGGCAAAGAGGTTGGTCGGCGACGAAATTATCACCTTTTTCGAGTAGGCGTAGTTCCACAGCGTACTGTCCTCCTTCAAAGCCGCAAGGAATGCCGGCTCGGTCGGCATGAACATTATGACGAAATCGGGAGAATCGGCAAAATACTGCTGGTAGTTCTTCGACGCAAGCTCATCGACATGACGGCGCACCGAGGCCACATGCTCGCGCAGGGCCGCGGACGACGAAGGCCCGTCATCGTGCGAATAGCGTTCGTATGCCGTAAGCGACACCTTCGAGTCTATGACCACATGTTTGCCGCCGGGCAGATGCAGGACCACATCGGGACGCAGGTTGCGGGCGCTGTCCTGGTCCTTGACGTTGTACTGTATCTCGTAGTTGTCGCCTTCACGCAATCCCGAGTTTTCGAGCATGGTCTTGAGTATCACCTCGCCCCAGTCGCCCTGTACCTTCGAGTTGCCCTTGAGGGCATTGGTCAGGTTGGCCGTCTCGGTGGTGATGCGGTCGTTGAGTTCCTTCAGGTTCTTCAACTCGTTGCGGAGAGCGCCGCGCTGCTCGTTTTCCGACGAATAGATATGCTCGACACGCTCGCGGAACTCCTTGATATTGTCACGGAAAGGCTTCAGCAGCAAGTCGAGTTCGGATTTGTTGGTTTCACGGAACTGGCGCGTCTGCTCGCCGAAGATGTCGTTCGCCAGATTACGGAACTGCGCCTTCAACTGCTCCTCCATCTTCTCGCGTTCGGCACGGCCCTCCTCGATCTTCGAACGCAGAGACTCCACGTCCTTGCGGGCAAGGGCCTCGGCTACCTCCGTCTCGTGCAGGCGCAGCGAGACCTCCGAAAGCCGCTGCTCGGAATCGCTCAGACGCTGACCGGCAAGCTCCTTCTCGGCAGCGAGGCGCGCCGACTCGCGCCTCGATACGAAATACAACACCGCAAACACGACAAAGCCGACAAGCGCGACGGCAAATCCGACCATAAGAAGAGTTTCCATAATTGACGAGCTATGTTTACGCAAATGTACGATTTTAATTTTTCAATTCTGATAAAATCCGTTACTTTTGTAAAATATAACAATGCAGAGTTTCATATGAGGATAATAGCTCCATCGATGTTGTCGGCCGACTTCGGCAACCTCGAACGCGACACCCGCATGATCGACGGCAGCGCCGCCGAATGGATACATATCGACGTCATGGACGGCGTCTTCGTGCCGAACATATCGTTCGGTTTCCCGGTATTCAAGTCCATACGCAAGGCATCGCCCAAATTCATGGACGTACACCTCATGATCGTCGAACCCGAACGCTATATCGAACGCTTCGCACAGGCCGGCGCCGACATGGTGACCTTCCACATCGAAGCTACCGAACATATCGGCGAGTGCATTGCAGCAGCCCGCAAGGCGGGAGTCAAGGTCGGCATATCCATAAAGCCGAATACCCCGGTATCGGTTCTCGAGGAGTGGTTGCCGCAAGTGGACATGGTGCTGGTTATGAGCGTCGAGCCGGGATTCGGCGGGCAATCGTTCATGCCTCACTCGATAGACAAGATCCGCGAGCTTCGCGCCATGGCCGACAGATGCAAACCCGACCTCATAATCGAGGTCGACGGCGGAATATCGGCCGCCAACGCCGGCGTGCTGTTCGCTGCCGGGGCCGAGGTGCTGGTAGCCGGAAGTTCGGTATTCGGGGCGGACGACCCGTGTGAAGCCATCGACAAAATGCTTGCAGCGCAATGATTTCGATCGACAACCTTACGGTCAGCTACGGAGGCTGGACCCTTTTCGACAACATATCGTTCCTGATAAACCCCAAGGACCGCATAGGCCTCGTCGGCAAGAACGGGGCCGGGAAGACAACGCTCCTGCGGCTCATAGTCGGCGAACAGCAGCCAACGTCGGGAGCTGTGACCAAAAACGGCGAATGCACGATAGGCTACCTGCCGCAGCAGATGAAGGTTGCGGATACGACCACGCTGCTGGAGGAAACCGAGACGGCATTTGCCGAAGTGCTGCAGCTGGAGGCCGAAATCGAGCGGCTCACACGCGAGATAGCCGAACGCACCGATTACGAAAGCGAAGAGTACGGCGAGTTGCTCCACAGACTGAACGTAGCAAATGACCACTACCATATCCTCGGAGGCGAGACCCGCGACGCCGACATCGAGAAGACACTGCTCGGCCTCGGCTTCAAGCGCGAAGATTTCAACCGTGCGACAAGCGAGTTCTCCGGAGGCTGGCGCATGCGTATCGAGCTGGCCAAGCTGTTGTTGCGCCGTCCGTCGGTCTTCCTGCTCGACGAGCCGACGAACCACCTCGACATCGAGAGCATACAGTGGCTCGAAGAGTACCTGCGCAACTACAACGGTGCAGTGCTGGTCATATCGCACGACCGCGCGTTCCTCGACAACGTCACCAACCGCACCATCGAGTTGTCGCTGGGCAAGATCTACGACTACAAACTGCCCTACTCGAAGTTCGTCGTGGCGCGGGCCGAGCGTCGCGCCCAACTGCTGGCCGCATACCAGAACCAGCAGCGAATGATCGAGAAGAGCGAGGAGTTCATCGAGAAATTCCGGTACAAACCGACCAAATCGAACCAGGTGCAGTCGCGAATAAAACAACTCGACAAACTCGAACGCATCGAGGTCGAGGAGGAGGATCTGGCTACGCTCAACATAAAGTTCCCGCCAGCCCCGAGATCGGGTCAGATCGTGGCCGAGATCAAGGAGGTGGGCAAGTCGTTCGGCGACAAGCACATATTCAGCGGCGCCAACTTCACCATAACCAAAGGCGACCGCATCGCCCTCGTCGGGCGCAACGGCGAGGGAAAGACCACATTTGCACGCATGCTGATAGGGGAACTCGAGCCGACCGAAGGCAGCATCAAGATCGGCGCGAACGTGAACATCGGATACTACGCCCAGAATCAGGACGACCTGATGGAGGGTGAATTTACCGTTTACGACACGCTCGACCGCGTAGCCGTCGGAGACATACGCACCCGCCTGCGCGATATTCTGGGCGCGTTCCTGTTCCGCGGCGAGGACATCGACAAGAAGGTGAAGGTCCTCTCCGGAGGAGAGCGGTCACGGCTGGCCATGGCCCGCATGATGCTCGAACCGCACAACCTGCTGGTACTCGACGAGCCGACGAACCACATGGACATGCGTTCGAAGGATATTCTCAAGAATGCCATCATGAAATACGACGGCACCGTAGTAGTGGTATCGCACGACCGCGAATTCCTCGACGGCATGGTCGACAAGGTCTACGAATTCCGCGACGGCGGCGTACGCGAATATCTCGGCGGCATATACTACTTCCTCGAGAAGCGCAAGCTGGAGTCGCTGCGCGACGTGGAGCGCCGCACGGCCCCAGTACAGAGCAGCGAGCCCAAGGAGGCCTCGGCCGGCAAACTCTCCTACGAACAGAAAAAGGAGCAGGAGAAGCAGATACGCAAGCTGCGCAAGGCCGTTGACGAGATCGAGGCCGAGCTGGCCGAGATCGAGAAGAAGATAGCCGAATACGACACCCGTTTCGCCTCGGCCGGGGAGTACAACGCCGACGACTACAAGGCGTACGACGAACTGAAGAAACGTTACGACCACATGATGCACGAATGGGAGAAGGCATCGTACGAACTCGACATAGTTGAAAACAATTAAATCCGTCCCGACAATGGATAACATCATATTCGGCATACGACCGGTAGTCGAAGCCATCGAATCGCACAAACAGATCGAAAAGCTCTACATCAAACGTGGCGCAGAAGGCCAGCTGATGAATGAACTCAAGGACCTTTGCCTGCGCCATCACATACACACGCAGGAGGTTCCCGTCGAGAAGCTCAACCGCCTCACACGCGGCAACCATCAGGGTGTGGTTGCACAGATAGCGGCAATCGAATATGTCGGGCTCGACGACATACTCGAGCGTGTTCCCGAAGACGAGACTCCGCTCATTGTCGTATTCGACGGTGTTACCGACGTACGCAACTTCGGCGGCATAGCCCGTTCGGCGGAGTGTGCAGGTGCACACGGGCTTATCACCTCGCTCAAGAGTTCAGCCCCGGTGAATGCCGATGCGGTAAAGGCTTCGGCCGGTGCGCTCAATGTCATTCCCGTATGCCGTGTAGGTTCAATACGCAACACGCTCAAGACACTGCAGGCTCAGGGCTTCCAGATCGTGGCAGCTACCGAGAAGAGCCGCAAGCTGCTGTATGATGCCGACTTCCGCCGCCCGACAGCCATAGTCATGGGTGCCGAGGACAAGGGAATATCGAAAGAGGTGCTCAAACTGTGCGACGAACAGCTTGCCATACCTCTCATCGGCCATATCGAATCGCTCAACGTCGCAGCGGCGGCAGCCATAATGCTCTTCGAAGTGGTAAGGCAGAGAATAGGCGACTGACAAAACCAATAAAACATACTTCCCATGAAAAAGAATCTGTACGGCAAACTGTGCGGAGTAGCGGACGACCTGCGCATGTCCGTGGTACGCTATCCGGTTGAACTGCTGATAATCCTCTACGCCGTGGTCGGGACGGCCCTGGCCTATCACGGTGTCAAATGCGTGTGGTACATGCACGGCATGATTCTCGCCCCGTTCGTATTCACGCTCGCATATATACTCAACACGTTGCGCTGCCCGCGCATGGCGTATCTTCTGTCATGGGTCATAATAATACCGCTGTCGTTCATCGGCGGGCTCGAAGAGTGGATCGAAACATCGCAATACTGGATCTCGGCCGGCATACTCTGCCCTCTTGCCGCGCTGATAAGCCTGCGTCGACGCGACAACGGCGACTTCACTGACGCGATAATAGCCTACGCCGCATCATTCGGTGTGGCCTTCGTTTTCGCTCTGACGATACATCTGCTCGTGATGGCAATATTCGGCTCGACGGCATATATCTTCGACCTGAAGGTCCCGGAAGCGTTGTGGTTTTACGAGACACTTGTTGCCTACGGCATTGTTGCACCGGTGATGTTCCTGTCGCTGCAGCACCGGCTTCTCGGCCGCAGTTTCAGGATCGGGCGGACCGTTACGGCTCTCGTCAACTACGTAATCATGCCTGCCGTACTCATCTATACGGTCATTCTGTACCTCTATGCCGCCAAGATAACGGTCATGTGGGAACTGCCCAAAGGCGGCATCGCCTATATGGTATTCGCTTTCACGATAATCACCGTGGCAGTCGGGGCCATACAATA
The DNA here is from genome assembly GCA_019113665.1 of Candidatus Alistipes excrementipullorum. Lineage (GTDB taxonomy): Bacteria > Bacteroidota > Bacteroidia > Bacteroidales > Rikenellaceae > Alistipes > Alistipes excrementipullorum. The sequence continues at coordinate 1,231 of DXGW01000074.1, read as the reverse complement.
TACGCTCGAAAGGCGTTTATACGACAAATATTTCAAATATTTCAGTTTCATAGCCATACCGGCCCTGATACTGTTCTGGACAGGCGTCGTGCGCAGGATCGGCGAATACGGGTTGAGCGAGCCGCGAGTCTACCTTGTCGTATGCGGGGCAATCATGACACTGACCCTTGCCCTGCTGCCGTCACGCCGTGCTGGACGCTACGTCAATGTGGCAATCATATCGTTCGTACTGTTCGCAGCCGTGGCATGGATTCCGTTCCTGTCGGCCGAAAAGCTCGCCATGGATTCACAATGCCGGCGAATACGCATGGCCGCAGCTGAGGCAAACGTCCTCTCCGAAGATGGGAAACTGATAATCGGCAACGGATCTGCCGCCGATACGGTGTACAGGAAACAGCACAGGCAGATATACGAATCGCTCCGTTACATAGAGAAAGACTCGGCACGCATCGCCGTGTTCGGTATCAGGCAAGCCGAGGATTACCGGGACGGATTGTCGGCCGTTACCGCCGGATATGCCGATGCCTACTCGGTCGAGGCATATGAGCAGACCATATCCGACAGCTGTTTCTACTTCTACGCGTCACGGGCCGCACAATCGGGGAGCCGCGCCTGCGACATTGCGGAGTTCAAGAGACTGTATGCCTCACCGGCCATAACCATATCCGCCGACGGCGAAACAATGACCGTCGAAGCCGACGGGCTGCATGTGGAACTTCAATGCAACGACCTGTTGGAGGCCATGCTTGCAAATGCAGGGTGCACCAGGGAGGATATAACCTGCCGCGGCGACCTTGAACAGATCGAATCGGAACTGCTGGAATACCGCACGGACTCCATACTCGTGCTGTTTGACAACATCTCGATAGAGAAAAACGACGAACAGGGCCTGCATATAAACAACGCGGCAGCCACAGCAGTACTTGCCAGATAGACAGACACATTTGCTGAAGATGGCCGAAACAAGATACAACCACCCGGTATTGGGTGAAGTAACGCTGTCACAGACACGGCGGGCGACACGCATATCCATTGCCGTGCGCCCGTCGGGATCGGTCAGGCTGTCTTTTCCGATGTCCGTATCGGCACGCAGGGCGCTGTCGTTTCTCGAAACCAAAGTCAGTTGGATAGAGTCCGCACGGCAGCGTCTCTCCGAACAGTATGTACCGCAAACGCCTCTTTCGCCAGACGAGATCGAGGAGATGCGACGCAATGCCAAAGCCGACCTTCC